>NZ_JAFLQW010000054.1 GCF_017313335.1 Phormidium pseudopriestleyi FRX01
CGAAAGGGAAAATCGGGGGGCAACCATACCCCCACCCGAAAGGGGTCTAGTAAAGCAGTTCACAAAAAGGATGGTTACGGTTATGGTTACTAAATTGGCTGTTTTCAACAGCCGCTCCTATCCCTCCCCATGTCTGAAGCCTGGGGTATCCCGGAGGGTTCGATGATTTTTCCGCCCTACCTTTGAGACTTCCTCGCTTGGTTGCCGAGGTTGGTGTGGATTCTTGAGTCTAAGAGGGTACGAGTCTAATCATCCTCATCGACCTTAAACCATCAAGCGCTTTTGGAATCTTTCTAAAAGCTTTGCGGGATACCGCCATAGTCACCTTAAATGGTGATAGTGCCATCGCTGCATTGTCCAGCAATAGCCGGACTTTTGTCGCGTAAATGTATCAGTGGGTCATTTTTTGGTAGGTTAAGAATCAGAGCAATTAATTAACCGATATTTGCTCTAGTTCAAACCCTGATTACTAGACCACTGCTGTCAAAGGAAGAAAAAAAAAATGACAATTATTTTTCAATTGGCTCTTGCCGCGCTGGTTTTCTTGTCTTTTGTGATGGTCGTAGGCGTCCCTGTCGCTTATGCATCTCCCCAAAACTGGGATCAATCTAAACCCCTGCTGTACATTGGTTCGGGTGTTTGGTTTGCTCTGGTGATTTTGGTGGGAGTTTTAAACTTTTTGGTGGTATAAGCGCCCCTCTTTTTGGGTCAGTGATCGAAAGGTTCAATGGGCGATCGGTGTGATTCCGATGGTCTTTTGTCCTTTCGATCGGCGATCGCCCAATAAATGCGGGGAGCATGAACGCTTACCCCCACAACCTTATCGATAATCAATTAGACCTAAAACTGATATGGCCGTTTTTGAGGGAACTTTTACCCAGACTGAGGGCTTGCGGTTTGCGATCGTGATCAGTCGCTTCAACGATTTGATTGTGGGCAAACTGTTACAGGGCTGTGAAGATGCTCTGAAGCGCCACGGTGTGGATGTGGATCCCCAGGGGACTCAGGTGGATTATGTTTGGATTCCGGGAAGTTTTGAGGTGCCAATTGTGGCGCGTCAACTGGCTATGTCTGGGCGCTATGATGCCGTGATTTGCTTAGGTGCAGTCATCCGAGGTCAAACGCCTCATTTTGATTATGTGGCGTCAGAGGTCTCGAAAGGGATTGCTGCAGCGGGATATCAGACGGGAGTGCCGGTGATTTTTGGCATTATTACGGCGGATACGATGCAGCAAGCCCTAGAACGGGCGGGAGTGAAAAGTAATAAGGGCTGGGACTATGGGATGAATGCCCTGGAAATGGCGAGTTTAATGCGGCGCTTAAATCAGGTAGATCCAGGGGAGGGGAATGCCCCTCAGAAAGCGGCCCTAAGCGGTGGCGATCGCTCTTTACCGGCTTCTTCATTAAAACCCTCGCGATCGGCCCAGGTTTCTCCGGAGGCTGAACTGGGATAAGGCTTGTCTGCTGGTCATTTCAGGGCTTTGAGCGTCGCTCAAAAAATTTTTGAGCGATCGCCTTGACAAACCCTAGTAAATCTGCCATCATAATAAAGTCAAAGATTTGCGGGTATAGCTCAGTGGTAGAGCGTCACCTTGCCAAGGTGAATGTCGCGCGTTCGAATCGCGTTACCCGCTTTAAAAAGCATCAATCAATTACCCCCGCAGCCACGGGTTTCCGTAGCCGGATTTCCGTTGAGAATTCCGATTGCAGTGGTTATTATCCAGTTGAAAGCCTGAGTGTGGATTTTAAGCGGGGCGAACGTTGAAGTCAAAAAACAATGTTAAGATCCGGGCATCCAACGTCAAGGCGATTAAAACTGCCGAATGCTACAATCAGTTCGGTAATATAAACGAGAAAAATGGAGCATTAAGCTCCGATCATAAGCTGTCAAAATTTCCAGGCGATCGCCGAGAATAACCGATCGCAGAGATTGGCAAGTCTATGTTGTAAAGTCGTGGAATTTTTATGGATTAGCGCCTGTGCCATCTCAAAAATCCCAAAAGATCGACCTCAATGCAGAGTACCCCTGTCCCTGTAGGCGGCGGGGACGTTTAGTTCCGATCACCCTCACGGAAGCCTTGGGGTGCGATCGGTGTCAAAATATTTTTGTGGTCACCGAAGATGGACAGGGGATCGAGCAACTCCCAACCAACTCCCCCTATAAACGGTGTTGGAACTGGAACGGCAATCAGTGGTGTGTAGCCAATACCCGTCTGAGGGAGAGCTACTTACCCATGTCCCTGGTGATTGTCATCGGCCTAGTGGTATTCTGGTTACCCTACCTTTTGGGGTTACCCCTAGGCCCAAGCGTGATCCCTTGGGTCATTTTAGCGGTGTTGCTGGCAACCTTGCCAGCCTTAATGGTTTGGTTGGCTTACAGGCGATAGATGATCTCGATGACAACAGATTCTACTTTTCCCCCAAATCCTGATGCGATGGCTGTCGTGGAGAGCGTCTATCAAGCTTCTTTGATCATGGCGCAGACTTCAAGCCAACAACGAACCCGTGCGTTGGAGGGGATGGCAAAATCCCTCAAGGAAGCCTCGGATGAGATTTTAGAAGCCAATACCCTCGATTTGGAAGCTTCGCGGGAAATGGCAGTGCCTGATTTGATTCTGGAATGGCTCAAGCTGACGCCAGAACGAATCCAGACAACGGTGCAAATTCTGCAACGGTTGGCGGAGTTGTCCGATCCGATGCGCCGGGTGATGAATGCCTCCTACCAAGTGGAGGGGTCACAATCTTACTGCCAGTTGATGCCTTTAGGGGTGATCAGTTTAGTCTATGAAGCGTTACCAGATTTAGGGGCGATCGCCGCAGGCTTGTGCATCAAAACCGGCAACTGTCTGATTCTCAAAGGCGGAATGTATGCATCTCACACCAACAGTGCGATCGCTGATGCCTTGCAACGCGCGCTCTTCAAAGCCGAAATGCCTGAAGGCTGTCTGGAAATGATTCCGGCAGAAATGGGGGTTTCCACCCGAGATTTAGTCCGCCAAGATAAATATATCAGTTTAGTCATCCCCTACGGTCGGCCTAGTCTCGTCCAGCAGGTGATTCGTCAGGCGACGGTCCCCGTACTCAAATCCGGCATGGGAAACTGTTACCTCTATTGGTCCCCCAGTGGCAGTATGGATTTGGCGCGATGGATGATTCAAGACTCCCACCAAAGTGAACCCGATCCCGTCAATGCCATTGAAAAAGTGCTGATTCATCGCAATCAAAAACCCTCTTCCCTGGCAATGTTGTTTAACAGCTTGCAGGACAAAGGGTTTGAAGTGCGGGTGGATGACATTCTCAGCCCCGAGTTTCCCGACTTAAAAAAAGTAGAAGAATCAGAATGGTCTTCAGCCTATTTAACCACAACTGTCGCCTTTAAAGTCGTCGATAATCTGTACGCGGCGATCGCCTGGATCAATCAATACAGTAGCGGTCATGCCGATTGTATCGTCACCGAATCCTATCTGGAAAGTTCTCAATTTGGCGGAGGAGTCAACAGCGCCTCAACCTATATCAACGCTTCCCCTCGCTTTTACCGCTATCCCAAACAAGGAGATGCCATTTTTCTGGGAATGTCTAACCAAAAAGGTCATCGCCGAGGCTTAATTGGCCTGGAAAGCTTGACCACCGTCAAACATATCATTCAAGGCAAAGGACAGGTGTGAACCTTCCAATCCCCGATGGTTCGCCCTTGAGATATTTAAAATGGGGAGGATGGGTCAAACCCATCCTCCCCACTCTAACTTTTTTTAACCCAATCCGAGGTTTACCAGTTTAAACCTCAGCGGTTATTTCCCAACTAACTTGACATTTTTCGCAAGGCCAAGGGCTTGTAAAATTTGAATCGTCATCCAAGTAAAATCAATTTCCCACCACTGCATTCCATGTCGAGCGGAATATTGATAGGCATGGTGATTATTGTGCCAACCTTCGCCATAAGTCACTAACGCAACCCACCAGCAGTTCGTGGACCGATCTTCACTGGGATATGTGCGATAGCCAAACTTATGAGTGGCACTGTTCACAAACCAGGTACAGTGAAACACAACCACAAGGCGAACAAAAATTCCCCAAACTACAAAGGACCAGCCGAGTCCTGGGGAAATTGCTTCTCCTAAAAAGTAGAAACTAACACCTAAAGCAATTTGAATCGGAAGTAAAAACTTGTCGCAAAACTGATAAAACGGATCGTCTGCAATATCTTTTGTTAACCGAGGGATTTCAGCCTCAGCGGGAGAATGATAGAACAACCACCCCATGTGGCTCCACCAGAACCCCAGATTAGAGTCATGGGGATCAGCGGAATTATCCGAGTGGAGATGATGTGCACGATGCAGTCCAACCCAATCGATCGGACTCCCTTGACAGCTTAGGGTCCCGCAGAAGACCAGGAAATACTCTAACCACTTGGGTGCGGTAAAACTCCGGTGAGTGACTAACCGATGATATCCCAGGGTAATTCCCAGACCTCCCGTTATCCAGTGGAATAAGACCGCCAACCCCACTGCCGCCCAACTAAAGGTGCTGGGTAGGAATGCGAACAAGGCGAAAGCATGAACTGCGATCATGAAGATGATAACCGGCCAGTCAGGCCGCATCTGGGACAGATCTTGCCCTATTGTTTCTTGTGTTTCTTGTGTTGAACTGACAATCGTCATCTGTGACCTTATTGTGACCTTATTACAAATTTTTCTGCCAAAATCTGCTGTGGGATGTTGCAATCGCACCATCGCCGATTAAGCGTGAGGTCTAGTCTTTTTGCCCTACAGCGCGATCGCCTCGACTCCCGGTAAGAGTCTGTCAAAACGCCCAAGGCAGGCAAAACCCTCGATTGGCTGAGATTATTTTACATCAGGGCAATTTTTTCCCTTAACTTACTGTAACATTTCATACGAGGTTTTGATGGATCGCTCTCAATGGCTGCAAGAAGCAGAAACTGCACTGTTCCCTCTGTTTTGTCAAATTGATGCTCAGGTCAAGCAAAACCTAGAGCGGGTCCTCGGGGCTTATCGCCGTCACCGGGTCGGGGTTCACCATTTTGCTGGGGTCACGGGATATGGTCATGATGACTTGGGACGTCAAACCCTGGATCAAATTTTTGCTTCTGTGATGGGCGCCCAAGCGGCGACGGTGCGGGTGCAGTTTGTTTCTGGGACTCATGCGATCGCTTGTGCCCTCTTTGGGGTACTGCGTCCCGGAGATGAAATGTTGGCAGTCGCAGGTGCTCCCTACGACACCTTAGAGGAAGTAATTGGCTTACGAGGCACGGGTCAAGGCTCCCTCATGGAGTTTGGGGTGAGTTATCGCCAATTGGAATTAACCCCCACTGGGGAAATTGATTGGGTGGCACTCCAAACTGCGGTCACGAAAAAGACCCGTTTGGTCTCGATCCAGCGCTCTTGTGGCTACTCCTGGCGTCCGAGTCTTTCCATTGCGGATATTGAAAAAATTATTCATCTGGTCAAGGGACAAAATCCCGAGACGATTTGTTTTGTGGATAACTGCTACGGCGAATTTATCGAAGATCGGGAACCCCCTGCGGTTGGGGCGGATTTAATCGCCGGTTCTTTGATTAAAAATCCCGGGGGGACGATTGTGGAAGGTGGGGGCTATGTGGCAGGGCGCGCAGATTTGGTCGAAGCGGCCACCTGTCGGCTCACCGCGCCGGGAATTGGCAGTAGTGGGGGGGCGACGTTCGATCGCAATCGGCTGCTGTTTCAGGGGTTGTTTCTCGCACCGCAAATGGTGGGAGAGGCGATGAAGGGAAATCATTTAACCGCTTATGTGTTCGATCGCCTCGGATATCCGGTCAACCCCGCCCCTACTGCGCCGAGACGGGATGTCATTCAGGGGATTCAGTTGGGTTCGCCCGAAAAACTGATTGCGTTTTGCCGTGCGATTCAGAAGTATTCCCCGATTGGGTCTTATTTGGATCCGGTGCCTGCACCGATGCCTGGGTATGAGAGTCAGTTGGTGATGGCAGGAGGGAGTTTTATTGATGGCAGTACCTCGGAGTTGTCTGCCGATGGTCCATTGCGGGAGCCTTATATTGTGTTTTGCCAGGGGGGAACCCATTGGACTCATGTGGCGATCGCCCTAGAAGCCGCAGTCGCAGCAGTCGGTCCGGCTTAACCAGCTTTCCTCCTCACTAATGTTTCCCACTGCTATTCAACCAGGGTTGTTTCTGGCCACTGGAACTAAAGAGGGCAGAAACAACCCTGGGTTCAAGCAACTTGTTGTTGCGTTTCGACGAAGCCAAACGAGGATTCTATGTAACTCTGACGGCAGGTAAACACCGTGTAGCCCTGAAGTGGCATCAAGGAGATAAACTCGCCACAACAATCAATGACCCGATAGTAGCGGCCATCCCTGGAAATTAAACAATCTCCCGTTTGGATTTTCATGGTAGTATCCAAAAAGGCTTACTCAATAGTCTATCCGGTTGTTAATTTAAGTTGCTTTTCACAAACTTTACTTAATTTTACCGGATATTTTTTAACGACAGTCAATTATTGTTATAAAAAAAATAAAGTTTTGTAAATAAATCGTTACAATTAGCCTTAAGGGTATGAAACGGCTAGGGGAGCAAATGTTTACAGGCTTTAAACAGGATGGGGGAGTTTGGAGATAATCCTTGATGACTCGACCCAGAGAACGACTAGGGTTTAGGGTTCAATGGCAGCGAGGTTCAAAATTGCATCTCCTTGGTTAACCAATGGATTTTGGGTATGACCGATGATCACCCCATTAAAGGGAGCATAAACTTTCATCGTCTGGTCACCGAAGGCATCACAGATAATTCCTAAGCGTTGTTTTTTAGAGATAGATTGGCCGAGTCCTACTTCTAAGTGCAGAATTCCACTAGAGGGCGATCGCACCCATTGGGTTCTTTTTACCTCTAAAGAAGGAGGCAAAGAGGAGGGTGCAAAAGCCGAAATCATCCCCAACATCGCCATCACTTGCATAATTCCCCGAGTCCCGACGGCGATCGCCTCCGCATCAAATCGGAGCGCTTCTCCACTTTCATAGAGCAAAACGGGAATTCCCAACTGAGTCGCCGCTTGTCGCAAGGAACCATCCCGAGTCGTGGCATGAATCATCAGGGGTGCGCCAAATGCCTGAGCACAGCGATAGGTTTCGCGATCGCCGAGATTAGCGCGAATTTGGGGTAGATTAATTCGATGATGGGAAGCCGTATGTAAATCAATGCCATGAGTCGATCGCATCACCACTTCTTTCATGAACAGATGCGCCAACCGAGAGGCTAATGAACCCCTTGCCGAACCCGGAAAAGAGCGGTTTAAGTCTCGGCGATCGGGCAAGTAGCGAGACTGTTCAATAAATCCGAACACATTCACAATTGGGACAGCGATGATACTTCCACAGAGTTGACGCGGGGAAATTTGATGCAGCACTTGCCGAATAATTTCCACCCCATTAATTTCATCTCCGTGAATTGCGGCGCTCAACCAGAGTCGAGGCCCCGGTTTAGTACCATTAATGACCGTGACGGGCAATCCCAGCATAGTTTGCGTCGGCAGTCGGGCAACCGGCAATTCTAAACGCCTTTGTTCTCCCGGTGGGATGGTGGCATTGCCGATTTGAATGACTCCGGACATACAGTTTAACCTTCGCTTTGCAAGTCGCTGACGATTGAAGGGAAGCTCTGAATGTCTTCTAATTTACAATGCTTTGGCCCCCGGTCAAACTGTAATCGGTAAGGGAGTCGGTAGAAATGGGATGGAGTCTGATGAGTGCTGATTAGTATTGAGTGCGATCGCGGGGTTTTTTCGGGGCTGAATTTTTCTCAATAAACTCAATAATCTTGCTCGCCACATCCACATTCGATGCCGCCTCAATCCCCTCCAAACCCGGTGACGAATTCACCTCAATCACCACCGGACCATGATTCGATCGCAAGATATCCACTCCCGCCACCTTTAACCCCATCGTCTTGGCTGCTCTAACCGCAGTTGAGCGTTCCTCTGGAGTCAGCTTGATTTTTTCCGCTGTACCTCCCCGGTGCAGATTAGAGCGAAATTCTCCCGGTTCACTCTGGCGTTTCATCGAAGCAACCACCTTATCTCCCACCACAAAACAGCGGATGTCAGCACCCTCAGCTTCTTTAATAAATTCTTGCACCAAAATATTGGCATCCAAACCCCGAAAGGCTTCAATCACCGACTTAGCCGCTTGGGTCGTTTCAGCCAGGACCACCCCAATCCCTTGAGTGCCTTCGAGGAGTTTAATCACCAGAGGCGCACCCCCGACAATTTCGATTAACCCTTCAATGTCTTTTGTGGAATTGGCAAAACCTGTAACCGGCAGTCCGATCCCCTCGCGAGCCAGGAGTTGTAAACAGCGCAATTTATCTCGCGATCGCGAAATCGCCTGAGACTCATTCGCCGTAAACACTCCCATCATCTCAAACTGGCGCACCACCGCCGTTCCGTAGAAAGTTTTAGAAGCCCCAATCCGAGGGATAATGGCATCAAAGTCTTCTAACTGTTTCTGCTGATAGACCACCGTTGGCCGATGAGAGGCAATATTCATATAACAGCGTAGATAATCAATTACCTTCATCTGATGACCTCGTTCCTCACCAGCTTCTTTGAGTCGTCGGGTCGAGTAAAGCGAAGCCTTTTGCGACAAAATCGCGATTTTCATAGTCCTCTATTTTGATGCTCTGAGCTTGACCTGCCTCGACCCTTTGGCTCTTTAGTCTTGATTTGACGAATCAACTGATATTGTTGACTCGGTAAAGTAGTTTTCAGGATAAGACATTTTTCAAGTTTTTATTAATCTTACCCGATTTTCAACCTTTGTCAATCCTCTTTGGATTAGACCCATGCCTTAAATTTTGGTTAAGCATTATAATCAGAATTTAACCCTTTGGTTCAGTTCATTAATGCCCAAATTTTAAACAAACCTGAAAAGCTTTTGTTTTAGTAATAACAAGGATAGTATTTAATTTTTGGTGTTCCACAAAGTCAAAAATTATTGATTATAAAAAATCTAGCAGTCCCCCTAACTGTGGGAATCGCTATAGCTTTAATTAGCAGCCTAATTTGAAGAAACTCTGCCTGACAGGGCTAGTTTTAAAAGATTCCACCCGGAGCAGGGAAAAGAATTTTGCTCCTACTTATGACTGAGTAAAAAAGACTTTCCGGGATCCACTAAAAAGCGCTGACGTAACGCCTGCCGTCCCAGCAACATCCGAAATCCCATAACATCGCGATTGGTGAGGGTTAGTTCGATTGGCCATTGGTAACCCAAAATTTCTATGGGGGTGAGAATGACCAATCTTAACTCGGCATGACCGCCAGAATTGCGAACCTGTCTTTCATCGAATAAGGGGGACGCTGTAGCAACGGTTTGAATGCTATCCCGTTGATAAGGATGCACTTTGAAACGAACTAGATGTTGTCCTTCCTGGTGGAAGGTTTCAATATCAAAGGCATGGATGGCAGAAGAGCGCGCACCCGTATCAATTTTGGCTTTAATGTTCTCGATTCCCAGATCCGGCAGGGAAACCCACTCCCGCCACCCAATCACCGGGAGTTGTGGTTTTTGTTTCATCCAGTGTTGTTCCTATTCAAGGCTGTTATGTTTCGGAGTGATCGCCTCTTGCAGATCACTAGGGGAGAGGATAGAGGAGGCATCGGTGGTTAAGTTAGGGGAAAGCACCCGATCGCCTCCTCAACCCTGATATCAAGATTCTGGCAATTGATATTGGCTGACAATCTGTTTGGCAAATTCGGGAACGTGAGCTTCTAATTTTTCGGGATAATTCCGTTTGACATACAGATAGTTGCGGGTGAAGTGGGAATCAATGGAGAAGCGAGCATATTCTAATCCCTTGGGACCAATTCTTTCGATCGCCACTCCCATGAGTTTCGCGGCCCACATCGGCAGGGTCACCCCTTTTTCATAGGCAGGAATGCTTTGTTGGACGGCTGCATGGCGATCGCCTCGGGACATCACCGGCTGAGTTTCCAACTGTTCCGTGACCAAATCGAGCATTTCTTGTCCCGTTTGATTCCGAACGACAATCCACTGCCAACCATACGGCGCACCCATATACCCCACCACTAAATCAGCCAGGGAGTTGACATAATCAAAGCAACTCAAACAAGAGGGTGCAAAGACATCTTTGAGTTCTTTCGTATTCAGGCCAAAAAATGGGACTTTCTCGATAGAACCATCCTCATGTTTAAAATGAATGCGAAAATCCTGCATAAACTCGTAATGCACCACCGTCTCTGGGGATTTGCTGGTGGTGTCTAAAAATTTCTGTAATCCTTCCCGGGAAACGTTATCAACGCAGGGTGTCCCTAAAACATACAGTTTTTCTAACCCCAGTTCCTTTTGGACTGCACGCAACGCCTGGATCTGACAACCGACTCCAATCACCAGTAAGCGTTTCATCCCGGACTTTTCCACTTGTTCGAGGACAGACAGATTGGGGGAGAGGGTGGGTTTATTGACTTTGGCGGCGAGGACTTCTTCTTTGGTGCGTGCCAAGATTGGCATGGGTCCAAATCGGTCTTCGGGGGTATTTTGAACGCATACGACCCCTTCAACGAGGCCGCGATCGAGCATGGTACAGGCGATCGTGCTGACGATTCCCGTCCATTGTGCACCGGCGATCGGTTCCTGCTTTCGTGCTGCCATCATTTGTTGATGGACGCCAAAATACACTTCATCGGGGTTATCTAAGTTGCGGCTGAGTCCGTGGGCGCTTTCTTCAAGGGTGGCGATTTGTTGGTTGAGAAAGGCGCAGGCTTCTTTGACGTAATGGATGTAATAAGTATCGCAAAGGCCACACTCGCTGCACAATTCTTTCGCGGGAGGACGGCTACCGGGTTTGAGCGCTTTGGATTTCTGGTGCTTGGGGGTTGGCTGTACTGCTGTCATGGAAGGCTCTATCTATCAGAGAGAGGACTTTTAAACACAATACCCTAAAGCTTGGAGCAATGGTAGATGGAAGTGGGGCGCTGGGGTTGATTTTTTGTGTTGATGCTGAAGGATGTTCTTGGGGATTTTGGGAGTGATCATGCTCCCTTGCGTTTTCTGCAATCTTTTAATCCGGGGTTTTAGGATAGGAGAATCGGTGGATTCAACAGGCAGTTTTTGAAAGGAAAATTGCCGGTTGAGCGGTTTTGATGCCGATCGCACTGAAGCCCTCTATTTCAGGTTGGTAAACCGCAACTCTTGGGAATTTGAGTGGATTTTTGTAGCCTTTCTTACCGGATTTTTTCGGATTAATGGGTTCAACCCTGACAATCCTGGGGTGAAGGCGCTCTTAAGGGTGGGGCTAGGGAGAGCCTCTTTGACACTCCCGATGTCTAAAGACACGGGGATTCTTGCACAGCCTTAGACCAAAGCCTAAGTCTGATGGGCACTGCTCATTGTGCCTCTAATAAGTCCGCTCAAATTAGATTTGAACTTTCCCTTTACGTTTAGGTTAC
>NZ_JAFLQW010000650.1 GCF_017313335.1 Phormidium pseudopriestleyi FRX01
AGCAAATATCTTAAGAAAGGTAGCGGCGACACTGGGATTTAATCTTAGTGGAGTCAGTAGGGGTGCTTTGACTACGCCCTTAAGGTTCAGATTCTGGACTCTTAAAGAATCCCACGCTCTAAAGAGCGTGGGAGTGTCAAGATTAAACTGCACAGAAGGGAATAGGCCAGTCCCGGTGAAACCTGAAAGTTCAAAGTCCGAACCTTACCCCATTCGACTTCACGCTTCACCTGAACCACCCACTCTCTGCTGATTCAGTTTGCACTTGTCCCTGACTGGACTCAATGCAAGATGTTCAAAATGAACATATTGTAACGGACGAAAGCCAGAAACTAGAACAAGTGCCTCTATTGCTTCCAAAACAAGAGCTTCATCCTCGCGCAGCTTATGAAAATACTTAAAATCCAGACATTACGGGGTCCGAACTATTGGAGCATTCGACGCCACAAGGTCATCGTTATGCGCCTCGACCTAGAGGACTTAGCAGAAAAGCCCACGTCTTTGAACCCCGGCTTTTATCAAGGTCTCGTTGAGGCGCTACCGAGTTTGGTAGACCACTACTGCTCTCCCGGTTGTAGAGGAGGATTCCTCAGCCGAGTCCAAGAGGGAACCTATATGGGTCATGTGGTGGAACACGTTGCCTTAGAACTCCAGGAACTCGCGGGGATGATAGTTGGTTTTGGTCGCACCCGCGAAACCACCACACCAGGCACCTACCAAGTGGCGTTTGAATATATCGATGAACAAGCGGGTCGCTATGCCGCTAGAGCAGCGGTGCGCCTCTGTCGCAGTATTGTCGATACAGGTCGCTATCCCGTTTCCGAGTTGGAACAGGACCTCCAAGACTTGAAAGATTTGGCGGCTAAAGCTTCCTTGGGTCCGAGTACCGAGACCCTGATTAAAGAAGCGGAATCCCGAGATATTCCGTGGTTTCACTCCAGCGCTAGAGCTATGATTCAACTGGGGTCGGGCATTCATCAAAAACGAGTCCAGGCGACCCTGACCGATCGCAGTAGTATTTTAGGCGTCGAACTCGCCTGCGATAAAGAAGGAACCAAAAAAACCTTGCGGGATGCCGGAATCCCGGTGCCCCGAGGGACCTTGATTCACTATCTCGATGAACTCCAAGAGGCGATCGATGAGGTGGGTGGCTATCCCATCGTGATTAAACCCCTCGATGGCAACCACGGACGAGGGATTACCATCGATATTAACTCCTGGGAAGAAGCCAAAGAAGCTTACGATGCGGCGACGACGGCCTCCAAAACGCGATCGGTGATCATCGAACGCTACTACAAAGGTCGGGACCACCGGGTTCTCGTGGTCAATGGCAAACTGATTGCCGTTGCAGAAAGGGTTCCTGCTCATGCGATCGGTAATGGCCGGTCCACCATTCAAGAACTCATCGACGAAACCAATCGCGACCCCAACCGAGGCGACGGCCATGATAACGTCCTGACCCGGATCCAAGTAGACCGGATCAGTATGCAAATTTTGGAACGCAAAGGATACGACCTCGACACCGTACTCAAAGACGGCGAAATCTGCTATCTGCGCTACACCGCCAACCTCAGCACCGGGGGTATCGCCATCGATCGCACCGATGAAATCCACCCAGAAAATCTCTGGATGGCTGAACGAGTTGCCAAAATGATTGGCTTAGATATCTGTGGCATCGATGTGGTCACATCGGATATTTCCCAACCCCTGCGAGACAATGATGGCGTCATTGTTGAAGTGAATGCTGCTCCCGGTTTCCGGATGCACGTCTGTCCCAGCCAGGGCCTGCCCCGCAACGTCGCAGCTCCAGTCATGGAAATGCTCTTTCCTTCAGGCACCCCGTCGCGGATTCCCATTCTCGCTATCACCGGCACCAATGGCAAAACGACCACCACCCGCCTGTTAGCCCATATTTATAAACAAACTGGCAAAACCATCGGTTATACCACCACCGATGGGACTTATATCGGCGATTTTATCGTCGAAAAAGGGGATAACACCGGACCCCAAAGTGCCGAACTGATTTTGAAAGACCCCACTGTCGAGGTGGCTGTCTTAGAAACGGCCCGAGGTGGCATTTTGCGATCGGGTTTGGCGTTCGATCGCTGCGATGTCGGGGTGGTTTTAAATGTCTCAGCCGATCATCTCGGCATCGGCGATATCGATACCATCGAACAAATGGCGACCCTCAAAAGCGTCCTCGCCGAATCCGTCGATCCCAAAGGCTATGCCATCCTGAATGCCGAAGACCCCCTAGTGGTAAAGATGGCAAAACGGGTGAAATCTCAAATCGCCTATTTCTCAATGGACCCCGAGAACGAAGTTCTGCAAAATCATGTCCGCAATGGCGGACTCGCCGCCGTCTATGAAAATGGCTATCTCTCCATTATTAAAGGAGATTGGACCCTCCGGATTGAACAGGCGGTTAACGTGCCATTAACGATGGCAGGGTTGGCTCCCTTTATGATTGCCAACGCCCTCGCCGCTGCCTTAGCTGCCTATAGCAATGGCGTTCCCATTGAGCAAATTCGCAGTGGATTGGCAACCTTTGAGGCATCGGTTGCCCAAACCCCGGGACGGATGAATCTGTTCAATATGGGGAGTTATCATGCCTTGGTGGATTATGCCCATAATGCCGCCAGTTATGAAGCCCTGGGCGGGTTCGTGCGAAATTGGCCCGGAGAAACTATTGGCGTCATCGGTGGTCCTGGCGATCGCCGGGATGAAGATTTGACCAACCTCGGCAAACTCTCCGCAGAAATCTTCAAACAAATTATTGTCAAAGAAGATAATGATACCCGAGGTCGTCCCCGGGGAAATGCGGCCCACTTCATCAGTGAAGGCATCGCCCAAGCGAATGGTCCTGCGGCGTATCAAACCATCCTCAATGAAACCGAGGCGATCGAAACCGCCCTAGATCAGGCTCCCTCTGGCAGCTTAGTCGTCATTCTCCCCGAAAGCGTCACTCGTGCTATTAACCTGATCGAGAAGCGCAAACCCCTAGAAGAACCGCGCATTCCCCTCAATGGTTCTAAGCCAGTAGAATCCTCCTCGGTTGAATATAGCGAGTCTTCCACTTAATTCACCCGTGAACCTTTACAAAAGACTTGAAAATGATAACTATCCATTTTCAAGTCTTTTTTTTATAGAAAACGCCGTAAAACCCACGTGCTTTAGCCGTGGGATATAAGGGGGTTAGCGTAGGTACGTAGCTAACCAATTACTTAGTTTTTTGGTTCTCAACATATCTCTTAATCGTATCCCCAGAAACTGCCCCCGCC
>NZ_JAFLQW010000631.1 GCF_017313335.1 Phormidium pseudopriestleyi FRX01
ATGTAGGGGTTTGCTCTCCAAACCCTCTAATCTGATGTAGGGGTTTGGGGACCAAACCCTCTTGAGACTATCAAGGGTTTATGCGGTTTTGAACTCGACAGTTTTCAGCCCACAAAACGATTAAATTGGATAAAATTATGCAAACTGAACTTTGGCAAGCGAACCTCATTAGCCCTTCCTCATCGGGACTCTCGAATGATTGGAAACGATGGATTGCGACCAATAAATTGCGCCAGATTCCCGATGGTCACCTCGTGGATATTCTCGTCCAACGGGGGGTTGATATTCGCATGGCCGTCGCGGAAGTCAAAGCTGTCTCAGCCCATCCCTATTTTCAAGCAGCGTCAGCAATGCTGGAGGAAAAAACCCAACAAGCAGAAGCTCAAATTGCGACGCAAGCTATCCATGTTGAAAAAATGGAAACTCAGCTTGATATTTACCGACAGCTAGAGAAATTATCCCCGAATTATAACCAGGTTCAACGAGTAGAGTCTCTGACGGGTCCTGAATTTTTTGAGAATTATTTTGCCCAAAATACCCCGGTGATTTTAACCGGCATCATGGGAAATTGGCAGGCATTGTCTCACTGGAATCCGGAGTATTTAAAGCAAGAGTATGGCGAGGTTGGGGTCGAAGTTCAATTTAATCGGGAATCCAACCCTTTATTTGAGCGGGAGAAAGAAAAGCACCGCAAACAAATGAAGATGGGAGACTATGTGGATTTAGTCGTCAGTGGGGGAAAAACGAATGATTATTATATGGTGCCTTTTAATGGAAACTTTGATAGTCCTGAGTTGAAACCTCTGCTTAAGGATGTGGAAATCTTTTCGGAGTATATTGACCCCTCGAACCAAAAATCTTGTATTTTCTTCTGGTTTGGTCCGGAAGGAACAATTACCCCGTTGCATCACGACCCTTGCAATGTGCTGCTGTCGCAAGTGTCTGGCAGAAAACGGATTCGCCTGATTTCTCCCAACCAAAAAGCTTTACTTTATAATTATGTGGGGGTTTACAGTGAGGTGGATTTGCTTAATCCTGATTACGAGAAATATCCCCGATTTAAGGATGTGGAAATAATCGAGGTGATTTTAGAACCGGGAGAGGTGATATTTTTGCCGGTGGGATGGTGGCATCATGTGGTGGCATTAGATATTTCGATTTCGGTTTCCTTTACGAATTTTTTGATTAGTAATTATTACAATATCTAGGGGTCATGGAGGAAAATGAAGGTTGATAGAGGACCGGAACCAATGATAGCTGAAAAAATCACTGTTGACTCGGCGATCGCCACGGCAGATGACTCGCAACAGGTGCAAGTCATGTTAATGCTAGATGGGGGTCATCAGTGTGAAATGGCCTTAATGCCGGATGCACCGTTGCTTAAGGAACTGTTTCAAGCCTTAACCACTGAACCGGAAAATAGCGAGAGTAAACTGTTTCAGATTCCGATTGAAGAGGGAAAAGGGGCTTTGTATTTTCCCCCCGCATCCTTAGTGGCGATCGCCACTGATCCTCCTGTTTCCCCGGAAATCATCAAGGAACCCCAACCCTTTGAAACCTGGGAAGACATCGCACCGGACGAACCCGTTCACCACCTGGAATGGCAACTCAATACTTACCACAAATTGGAAAAACTTTCTCCCAATTATGGCAAAGTAGAGAGAATTCCCCATGTTTCCGGTCCGGAATTTTTAGAGCGGTTTTACATTAGAAACAAGCCGGTAATTTTCACCGACTTGATGGACAATTGGAAAGCGCGTTCCCTGTGGAATCCCCAATATTTTAAAGATAATTACGGTCACGTTACCGTTGGTGCACAGTTTAATCGAGAATCCAATCGCCAGTATGAATGGTATCGAAATAAGCATCAGAAAATGGTGCAATTCGGTGAATTTGTGGATCAGGTTCTGCAAGGGGGAGAAACCAATGATTACTATATGGGGGCCTACAATTCTAACTTTAGCCGGGAAGGGTTGAAAGGACTGCTAGACGATATCGAACTCTTTCCTGAGTATTTAACGGATACCAAAGATATCCATCGCACAGTATTATGGTTTGGACCCGGTGGGGCGATTACCCCCTTGCATTTTGACCCTCTAAATACCTTCCTCTGTCAAGTCTATGGACGGAAACGGGTGCGCTTAATTGCGCCCTATCAGAAGCATTTACTGCGGGCTTATGGCAACTTTTTCAGCAATATTGACTTAGAAAATCCCAATTTTGAGCGCTATCCTCAACTCAAGGATTTGGATATTATTGAGTTGATTATAGAACCGGGAGAAGTGCTGCTTTTACCCGTGGGTTGGTGGCATCAAGTGCGGTCCTTGGAGGTATCGATTTCCGTGTCTTTCTTGAACTTAGCGTTTGAAAATACCTTTGATGACTTGTGATGAGTTGTAAGGTAGGATAATCGAGATATCGAGGCAATAGACGGGGTGGTTTGCCATCAGCAATGGGGGCGGAAATCCCCCATCTGCCCTTGTCGAATTTAAACGGGAGATTACAGAGAAAAATGGAAGCTATGGAATTAGAATCGAACCCGGTACAAGTGATTGTGATGATGACGGGAGGTCATCAATATGAATTGTCTTTAACCCGGGATGAACCGTTGCTGCAAGAGTTGTTTCAAGCATTAAGCAATCGGGGGAAAAATGGGGGAAAAGATGTGATTAGAATTCCCAATGACGAGGATGGGTCCTGTTTGTACATTCCTCGGGATGCGATCGCCGCGATCGCCACAGTTCCTCCAATTCCCTTACAATCCCTGAACTTACAACCGCCATCTCGACAACCCGAACCCACTCCCCCGCCACCCCAGAAACTGATTGAATCCAGTATTGTGCAACTGGATAATTTTCTAAAACCAGCAGAATATCAGCAACTCATGGAGACGGTTTTTCCCCAGGAAGGGACCGCCTCTAGTGGGATTCAGTTGCCGACTCCCCAATCCTTTGCACTTTCGCGAGAAGTGCTGTTACACCGCGTGCAAATGATGCTTCCCGATGTGCTGATTCAGTTGGGATTGTCAGGGTTTCCCTTGAAGGAAATGGAAGCAGAGGAGATTCCGAATCATGCCACTGAGGGACAGGGAATTTCTACCGATGGAAATAGTCCCGAAACTGCCTTAAGGGTGTTGAATTTCTGTTACTTTTTCTATCAAACGCCCAAACCCTTTACCGGGGGAGAAGTGCGAGTTTATGATAGTCAGATTGTGAATAATCAAGTGAGTGCCGCACAATCCTATAAAACCATAGAACCGCGTCAGAATAGCATTGTGTTTTTCTTAACCAGTAATGCTTATGAAGTGCTACGGGTGTATCCGAACTCCCCAGCATTTGGCGATCGCTGCTTCCGGGTACAGGGATGGATGCGGCGATCTGGTTAACCTGAAATTGCCACCCGGTCCCCAATTCCGGGTGAGAGTTTAACTCGATTTACCCGAGTGTTAAAGTCCAATTGCCATAAGGTTCAGCGTATGACATCGAATCTCACCGAGACAGAAACCGTCCATGTAATGCTATTGATTGCCGGGGGACATCAGTGTGAATTGTCCCTGCCAGTGGATGCGCCATTGTTGCAAGATATCTTAGAAGCGATCGCCCTGCGTTCTCACCCTGAGCGATCGCAACCCAATAAACTATTCCAGATTCCGATGGAAGACGGGGGACCTACTTTATACTTTCCCAGTCGTTCCATTGTGGCGATCGCCACCGATCCGCCCGTTTCCCTCCCCGACTTTTCCACAGAACCCGAACCCAGTCAGTCACTGCAAACAGCAACCACACCGATTGTCATCGAATCCAAATTCCTAAAAATTCAGAACTTTTTGAATGAAGTAGACAACCAACGAATCCTCAACTATGTGATAGAAAATCAGGGGGAATTTGAAGACAGTAAAATCGGCATTGACGACCCCAACTATCGGCGATCGAAAATTTTCTATTACTTCCAAGAATTTGGGGACCTGATTAAAGAACAAATCCAAAAAGTCATTCCCCAAGTCAGAGAACACCTGGGCCTTCCTCCCTTTGAAATTAGCGAAATCGAAGCTCAAATCACCGCTCATAATCACCAACATTATTATAAAGCCCATAATGATAATGGAGACTCCGAAACCGCCAATCGAATCATCAGTTACATTTACTACTTCCACCGAGAACCCAAACCCTTTAACGGCGGAGAACTGCGAATGTACGACACCTTAAAACTCTCCGAAACCTTATATTCCATGCCCGAATCCTATACGGATATTCCCCCTACCAATAACAGCATCGTCTTCTTTATCAGTAGCTGTTGTCACGAAGTTCGCCCCGTAATTTGCCCATCCAAAAACTTCCTAGATAGCCGATTTACCCTGAATGGATGGATTAGAAAGGC
>NZ_JAFLQW010000298.1 GCF_017313335.1 Phormidium pseudopriestleyi FRX01
TACTTCCTCCAAAATCTCTCCCTGCTCATCCAAAACCATCAACTTGAGTTCTTCAGGCAAATTAGTTGACTCTTGAATCGGAAAAACCCGCACTAAAATATCAATTTCCCCCTCAGATTCCTGGGAAAGCTTCACCAATAGCGCTAAAGACGCCGTTCCCAAAACAATCGATTTTCCCTGTTGAATCGTCGGCAAATCCGGTTCCGGTTCGATATCTTTGGCGTAACTGGCTAAATCAGAACGAAACGCTGGCGATCGCATTCCAAACAGTTCATCAATCGTCTGCCATCCCGCATCAATCGCTTGATTCATCTGACTTTGCAACCACCCACTCAGATTAACGGGGTCCGGTTGTTCACTCACAGGTTCTAACTGGATGTCTAAAACCTTTACTCCCAAATGTTTCGAGAGTTCTCCACTTTCAAACAGTTCCCGCACTCGTTCAAATCCGGCTAAATAGCCATTAAACACTAAACGGATGCTGCCTTCTTCAATTTTATCCAATCTCAATGAAGCATTTCCTGGAATTTGTTGAAGCAGGGTTTGAATCTGTTCTAGCTGTTCTGGGCTGATTTCCGACACTTCAATGGATAGTCTCCATTTCACCCATTTCTCTGTAGGAGGCGGCGTAAAAGTTCGTTTATATCCTAACTCTTCCAGATATTTCGGGATTTTTACCCAAGCAATTTCCGGTCGATTTTCTGTTTTTTGTTCAACCAGGGTTTCAATGTATCGGTACAAATAATTACTTAAATTGACTCGCAGACCATTGACATCAACATTAAGCATTTTGGCAACTTGTTGTTGCGAGTAACCACAGAGCAATCCGCACAGACAGTCTGATTCTTTTAGAGAGAGCTTTTGCTGCCTTTGTGCATTGTTATAAAACGTTTTGGCTTCCCCTAAGTCTAGGGAAAGTTCCTCCAGTTTCCATTGTTCCGCTGCTTGGTTGACGATTTGTTGGATGCTCATGACTCCTCCACCCTAAATAATTAAGATCCGCTCCAAACGGCTACTAATCAGGTTGCTAACCGTTATTAGTAACTGCATACTCCCAGCCTATGATATAAACAAAAAGGGGAGATTTTTATCTGTCAATAACCAGATTTTTAAACTCGGGTGATTCCTAACAGAGTTGCTAATTCTTTTTAATAGCAATTAGCAGCAAGCAGGCTGTTCTCAAGGCTAGGCTTAGGGTAATTCAAAAGAAGTCCAAGCGAATCCAGCAGGAGTTGACATCATGCCTAGCAAATTAGAAATCCTTGTGAATATTGCGATTACCTCCCTGATTATGGCAGCCTCTAATTTTAGCACCATCGGGTCCCAAATCCAATCGATCGCCAACTCAGGGTTTTCCCAAGAAATTATCGAGTCTCCAAGCGTGATTAAATGCCCCGACCAGCCTCCAACCAACTTAACCCGTGAGTAAGAGACTCCCTGACCCCATAAGGCAGTAGTATCAAAAGCCGATCGCACTGCCGGGAGGGAATTTCCCGGTTGCGATCGCTCTTCCGATTCAATCCTACCAGATTGTGGAGATTGGAGATCAACTGTCGATGCTATTTGCACGCCATGCTGTCCAATCTCCAGTCTCCACTGGATTGTTCGGGATTTACAGGAGTTTTCTCCCCGTCTGAGGGCTAATTTTTTTATTCGGGTTTGGGAAGGTTTATCGTTTTGGTACTTTGAAAGGCTAAAAGCCAGGTTTCAACTTCGGGTCTTCTCTTGTTGGGTTCATAGCGAATCTGGCAATTTTTCCCCGTATTTTCTGCCCCGAGATTATCCCCTGTCTCGGACAATACTTGGGCTAATAGGCAATAAGCATCGGGTTTTTCGTCGTTGAGAACGATCGCAGCTTTTAAATGGAATTCAGCCTTGGTATATTCTTTTTTTAGCCAATAAATCCACCCTAAATTTTTATGAATATCTGATTGGGTTAACGTTTCATTTGCACCTTCCAAGGCGGATATAAGTAGTTCGAGGGCCTGATCGTAATTTTTCTTCAAAATATACAAACGACCTAGGTTGTTCATAGCAGCAGAGGCGGCCCGATCGCTGGATGATGCGATCGCCTTAGCATAATAAGCGATCGCGCAATCTAAGTCGCCCAGTTTATCACAAGTTGCGCCTAACCCATACTGAGCGCTCCCAAATTCTGGCTCTAATATCAGGGCAAATTTATACAAAAATTTTGCGGGTTCTAGGCGATCGCTGATATGCTGTTGCGTCGCTTTGTCATTGAGTTTCCAGGCAATTTGGGGGGAAATCAAGGGAATCAATCCCCTGACTACAACGACCCCTAATAATCCGTTCAAAGCAATTTTAGCAATCAGGGAAGAATGGATAAACTTGGTAATTCGAGTTTGGATCCGATTCCAGATTACATAGTCAGGGGCCGGATTAGCCTCCGCCACCGGATTGTTCCCCGGATTACTATCCCCCCCAAATTGAATCTGATCTAACTGGTTTAACAACATTTGAGGATTGCGAGTGCGCTGGTGGGAGATGGGGTGAATTAACTGAGCGATCGCTGCTGCCAAAGCCGGATTCAAATCTGGACAAACTGCTTGCCAGCCCACTAATTCTCCCGTTTCTGGGTCTTCAAATTCTATGGGCGAACAGCCGGTTAATAAATAAACCATCGTGCGTCCAAGGGCAAATAAATCCGATTTGGGAAGTGCTTTTCCTTGCCGTTGCTCTGGTGCGGTATATCCTTCGGAAATCACCAGCGTGACATTTTGTTTGTCTCGTTTTTCTAATAAGGTTGCGGTGACTTCCCGGGCGGTTCCAAAGTCAATTAAAACCAGTTTTCCATTGGGACACCGCATAATATTTGCGGGTTTAATATCCCGATGAAAAAAGCCTTTACTATGAACAAATGTTAAAGTTTCTGCTAATTGACGTAAACTATCTAAAGCCTGATGGTTAGAAATTGGGCCAGATTGGGTGACCCACTGCTCTAAATTTACTCCCTCAATTTTTTCCAGGACTAAACATCGGAGAATGATACCTGAGTTTAAGGGAATCAGAAAGGGACTATAGGGTTCAACCCGGGGAATTTGGGGATGTTTGAGCGCGGTTAAAACCCGCGCTTCTTGCTCAAACAGGCGAATTAATGCCCGGTTATCCGTGGGTTTTAGAACTTTTAAAACTTTCAGGGGGTTGCTATTTTCAGGGTTATCCCCCCAATCCTCGACTTCAAATAGTTCAGTGGATGTGGGTTGATTCAGGGGTCGTAGGGGAGAGATGAGGCGATAGTGATCGCCCACAAACAAGGGTGTACCACAGCTTTGACAAACTCGCTCGGTTTCGGGGTTTTGTCGCTGTTGGCATTGGGGATTAATGCAATAACTGATCCACTCTGGGGAAACCTCTAATTCTTGGCGATCGCTCATGATTCACACCCCTTTAATTTTCGGTGTTTGATAGATTTGAAATGGGTTAAGCTAATCATAGCTTTAGCTCTCAGATTTAGGCAATAGATTGAGCAAATTCTTAAGATTATCTGCGGCATATCCGATTTCTAGGGCGGATTTTCCATCTAGCATGGTGAGTATCTGGGTGAGATAAACGGCTAAACGGCGATCGCTTCTCAATTTCATCACCAGTTTCTCTTTAATCGGGGTGAGAATCAGTCGGATTTGCCGGGAGTAACTTCCCGCGTCTCGGGGACAATTCCTGGCAATTTGATGGGTTCGGAATCGTTCAACCGGATCTAAGTTGTGACTTCGGATGACTTCAAGGATTTCCCGGCAAACTTCCTCGATTAAGTCTTTGGTGATATATTTCATTACTGCCGGTTGCAGGGTAAAGTGCGCTTCATCCTCTGGGGTACTGATTTCTAGCAGCGATCGCCGACTCAGAGATTTGACAAGTTGGATAAATTCTGATTCGGAAATCGGGTATAATATTTGTTGTTTTAAAGTGGATAGAGAAATCGGTTCTCGGGCAATTGCTAACCCGTACATTATTTCTTTTTCTCCCTCAGAAACCGTTTCCCAATGCTGCCTTAACACTTCCTCTAACCCATCATCGACGACCATTGTATTCTTTTGAATAAAGCTGGAGACTCTGCTATTAAAATAGTCGGTAATAATCGGAGCAATGGTCATCAATGCCAAGGGATTACCGCGATAAAGTTCAATTAATTTGTGCCAATCTCCTGGGTCTTTGAGTTGGTTATCCTGTAAAATATTTCGTGCAGCTTCGGGTTTTAATCCTTGAATGCAACACAGATGAGTTCTCAAATTTTGTTGTTCTAAATAAGGCATGGGTTCCGAAGGTTCGCGACTGGTTAGCAGCAAACAACTGGGATGAGTTTCTTGAGCAAATTTTCGGATGAGATGACCATAATCCTCATATCCTTCTCGATATTTACCAGCTAATTCCCCCGTTGCTAATAGGATTTCCCACTCATCGAAAATCAGCAGAAATCGTTGCGATCGCAAACAATCCATCAGCCGATTCATTCTCTCTGCTGAGGTTTCGGGTAAATTAACAGAAAATTGAGGGGACAGACATTGGATTAAATTTCCCAGGAGTTCGAGGAGAGGGGGAGCATGGCGCAGGGAAATCCATTTTACTTGGTCAAAATTATTTTGAATCTCTTGAGCGCAGCGGATTGATAAATAGGTTTTACCAATTCCCCCCAATCCGAGTAACACCACTAATCGAGCGCGATCGCTCACAATCCACTGGGTCAAAGTCGCCAATTCTTCCTCTCGTCCATAGAAATTAGACAGTCCCGGCGCTTCGTCTTCCCAACTCTTCAACGGTAATTTTACCGTCAATTTCCAATGTCCCAACTGAGGCATTTTTTGCTCAGTTGCTTTTTCCAAACCAGGATAATTGATATCCGGTGGAGAGAGAAACTGTTGTATCCATTCCTCATAATAACAGTCCAGAAAAATCTGAGATAACCCGTTAACTACCCAATGTTCGCAGGTCTCACGATCCGGGTTGAGAAACTTTCTCACGGTTTCTGAACTGGGTGGATATAAATCATTGAGTTTGTCAACCCAAACTTTATAAAATTTCCCCCAAGCAATACCTCGACCCTGCTTGAACTGCTCTAACTTTTCGGCAATCTCCTGTTTCAATTCCCGAGGGACATTTTGATGACTGTAGTCCCGATAAGGACGATTCAGCAAGATGCGACATAACCCATCAATCAACCAATACTCGCAAGTCGAAGCGCTATCGGATAAAATTCGTTTGAGTTCGGCTTCCGTTGGCGCATCTCCAAAACTAGCCAATTCTCTGCGCCACTCCTGTAAAATGTCACTGATTTTATTGTCATAATCTTTCAGGAATTTATCCTGTAACCGTCTGCGCTGTTCGGAACTCAGGGGAACAGGACGATGATTTCTTTCCGGTGGAGTGAGTTGGTACATTTGAGTCCTACCACTTAGTAAAAACGATTTTCAGCCTTGAATTCAGATGTAATCGGTAAATTTGTTTTAAATTGGGTTCAAATTGGTCTCAATCTCCTATCCCTGCTAATCTAATCAAGGTATCATACTATCTTCACCGATTTTCTAGTTTTTGGAAATATGGGAAAGGGAATTTTTTCCGGTTGCAGAAATCCGGGAATGGAGGAAGTGCTGCAATTTGCCGTTTCAGGGAAACATTCGATCGCCCTTCTCCAACCGCACACCTAAGCTCAGATTCCCGACAAAATCCACCCGTTTATTCACCGGCAACCTTGGCGATCGCCTCCCCAACCCACCCCTGCGGTCAAATTGGCTTTAACTTGTTCTCAAGTTGGCTTCAAGTTTAGAGGTTTTTAAAATCAACTTGATACAATGGTGAAACCAGAATGTTTCAGTCTAAATTAAGACAAAATCAACACCAAAAACCCAAAAATTAATCAAAATTTCATGATTTTAGCAGTTCAGTGAGGTTAGAAGCATCTGAAACATTCAATGGATTAAGTTTGGCTCAACTCATGATTTAGAGGGTTAATTCCTTTTCCACCTATCTTGACTCAACTTTTTTCTAAATGACAGTATGGCTATCAATCTTGACCTTTTTTCGGGAACCAACTTCCGCTCGACTATTGCAAACTATTGCAGCCAACTCAAATGGCGGATTAATGACATTAACGATCGCCGAGCAATTTTGCGATTCAATGCTTCCTCCGGCAATACGCAAACTCTGTTTATTATCCGCTATGAAAATACCCTAGAATTTTCTGTGCCTAGCGGGTTGAAATTTAATAGCGATTCTGAAATACCCGGGGTATTTTCTACTTACTTGCTGCTTAAAAATACGTCCTATAAGCTGGGATTTTGGTGCATTGAAGAAATTAGCGGCCAAAAAGTGTTTTCAATTATGCACAATGCGGAAATAAGTCTCATCAATGCCAATTACTTTGAGCGCGTTGTTTTAAGACTGGTGAATGAGTGCGACGAATTTGAACAAGCCATCACTCATATCTTGAATTGTTAAATACCACAACTTCTAATCTGACTGATAATCCGGGTAAATAGCCTGTTTATTTTAGGTCTGAAATGGAGTTGTCTTATTACCCAATCACCTTCTGTAAAATGCCAATTACAACCTAAATGTTTGATGATGATTATCCGCCAACCCCTTTATATTTATCCCGGCGATCGCCTGGAATGGGAACTCGATCGCCTCCGTCAACTCTTCAGTGCCACATCGGTTAAATCCAGCGAACTCGGACCCCAATTAAACAACTTTTTCCTTCTCGGACCCCGCACTCCTAGGACCGCTTCTCAACTCTTAAAACATTGGGGTTTAACCCTCAAGCAATCATCTGATTCTACCCCAATGATTGCCTGGGGAGTCTGGATGCCGCCTCAAAACAACCCACTCCATGCTCCCTTGGTTCAAGTTTATCGTCCCCTTAGACAATCCGGCGATCGTCCCCTACTCATTTCCGAACAACCCTTGCAACCGGGAGAACTGATTATTGTGACTGAACATAGCGATTCCTTAGTGATGTTATCCCCCTCTCAAGTCACTCAAACTCTCCCGGATCACCTCCAGTGGTTTGTCTGGCATTCTGACCTTTCTCTGAAAACTTTTAGGCCAATTTCTGGTCAACCCTATCCCCAAATTCCCCAACTCCAAAACCCAGTTAATCCCCTCGACTATCCCGGTCCAATTCTCCGGACCTCCCCTCCCTGGTTAAGCGATTTTTATCCCGAAATTACCTTTCCCTTAACCCCAAAAAGTCCTTCGTTTCAACTTATTTCTCTCCTACCCTCTGAAGAATTAGCCGCCCTTACTCTGGCCTTGAATGATGCCCCTTGGACTCGGCAAATTAGGGAAGAATCTAGTCACGATATCTGCAATCTTATTCCCTGGATTCAATCCCGGGCCTGTCCCTCTATTGTTAAACAAATAGTGTGGCAACTTCAAAATCCCAACTTGAAAAGAAAGGTCGCCGAACTTACGGGAATTCCGGTGACAGTCCGTCGGGAATTAAGTTGTAGTCGCCTTCGTCCTGGCGATCGCCTTTTCCCCGGGGAAAATCCGCCCAGTGACGGCAAACTCAGGGTTCAACTTCATTGGGTCTTGCAAGTGCCTGACTCCCAACAACGTCCTTGGGATTTCCGAGTAACCTCTCCAAATTCTCCCGAAATCCCCTCAATTGTTTACGCCGCAAAACCCAATTCTGCCCTCTGCTTATTAATCGAAAAAGATAATTCATACGAGATTCCTGTGATTCCCGATAACGCCGGAGACCGCCTCTCGATTGTCATGACTTTTGAGTAGATAAGCGAGGCGGGTTAGTCCACAGTTTATGACTCTACTATTTGAGGAGAATATAACGTTTCCGACAGTGATGAGCTATATTTTTGGGGAGCATCCCAATGAAAGCCTCCCTGACCCTAAGTCCCTCTCCCAGAGTGGGAGAGGGACTTAGGGTCAGGGCTTCTCCCACTCTGGGAGAATGGGGCTCCGGGGGATGAGGGCAAACTGTCCAAACATCGGATGCACCCCATTTTTGGAGTGCGAGCATCTTGCTGGAATTTGGGGGAGTGCGAGCATCTTGCTGGAATTTGGGGGAGTGCGATCGCCCCGGAAACCGGATCACTCGCACGCACCCAAAATGTAGTGACCATTACTTTTAAAATTTGACATAAAAATTAACAAAATGATAAGTTGCTAACTCAATAGCTCGGGTATAATAAGCCTGAATTCTAAATCATTCCTGGTTTCAGCCGGGTACAACAATCTCTGATTTGTACCCGCACTCCCCTCAACCTGGGGAAATTTTTTCCTCTGCAATCTCCCCGCTTCCCTGTTAATTCATTCAATTACCCGGAATTAGAGCCATGAACGAACTCAAACTGTTGATAGAACATACGGGTCATACCTACACCCTTAAACCGACTCGGGAATACGCGGTCGGGACTGCTTCTGACTGTGAAATTCGCTTGACAGACTCCCAGGTTTCTACCTATCATCTCAAGTTTAGTTTTGACCAATTTAGTAAAACCTGGCATATCTACGACTTAGGCAGTAGCACTGGCACATTTATTGATAACCAACCCGTTAGCGATTATCCGCTGGTTGCCCAAAAAAGAGTGACTTTAGGCAGTGGAATTCATCTAGTTGTTACCCCTGCCGGAAGCGAAACCACCCCCGCACCCCACCCCGCACCCATAACGACTCCTCAACCCGTTACCGCACCTCCTCAACCGCCGGTTTACTCCGCACCCCCGTCCTATCCCACCACGATGCCTGCTGCCAAACCAGGGGTGATTTCCTCAGAACCCGATAGAGCGTTAATTCGTGAATATTTTGAATATCTCAAAAAACGCCGGACTGCAAGCAATGAACAAGAACTATTGGGTAAAAAAGCCCTGGATGACTTAATCCTATCTATCAAGGAAAAACGGTGGCCAAAAAAAGAAGGGCTTTATATTTATGGGTTTATAGCCAGTCTTTTGATTTTAGTGCTATTTCAACAATTTGTATGGGCCACAATTTTATTAATTTTTGGCCTTATTTTAGCTTTCTATACTGTAGAGAATCCTCCAAAACTGCCCGATCCTAAAGCCACAGATGAGAAAATCATGAAATGGTTACTCATGGATAGAGAAAACTTGGTTAAGAAGGGAAAAGCTGAACTGAGATTATTAGAAGCCCTCGGCCAAGATTTAGGAAATATCCTTGATGCAGAACCGATTGTATTAATCAGTGGGATTAATGAAGAACTCAGCAAATACAATTTATTCGATCTGGTTCTCTTTAGGAACATGGTGGGTCCCCACAATTATTATGTTGAGCGAGGACTTGATGGAGAATATAAATATAGCATTTATAGTTTTATCGCCATTTATCCTTGTCAAAATTTCATTGCATATTATCGATGCAAATGGAATTTTGTGACTGGATTATCATTAGAAGATGAAACTTGTGAATATCTCTATGATAGTATTGTTTCGGTTAAAACTCAAGAATTATCCAATGCCTCCTCACAAATATTATCCAACACGAGCGATGAAGAAAAGCCTGGTTCAGGATACTACGGAATGTTATCATCAAAACTCAAAAAACATAATTCAGAATACAAAATAGTCAATCATGAAATTGATGAAGAAGAAGAAGTTGTTTCAGGATACTACAAAATGTTATCATCCAAACTAAAAAACCATAATTCAGACTACAAAATAGTCAATTATGAAATTATTGAAATTACGACTACAGATAGCCAAAGCATTCGTTTTCCAGTCATGGTTTCCAAAGATCGGGAAATTATAGATGCAAGTCAAACGTTTAACTTTGATAAAGTCCAAGACAGCTTGGCTCGAAATACGGCTCATACGATTCGGCAGCAGGTGCGCCAGCGGAAACCTGGATTTATCAAAACTCAATCGGTTAATGAACTGCGTCAGAATTTGTTAGAATAAAACGAAATTAAATCGTGGAGTTAGAGGGATGGCTAATACCTTTGATAAGGGCTATGCTTTGTTAATCGGGGTGGGTGAATGCGAGTACAAACGGTGGTCTTTGCCGGTGACGGTTAAAGATATTCAAGCGCTGTATCAAATTTTGATTGCACCGGAACTCTGTGGATATCCTGAAGAAAATATCCGGTTATTGCATAATGGAAGCGCTACCAAAACTAATATTTTAGAGGGGTTGGATTGGCTGAAAGTCAAGGCCCATGAAAATCCTGATTGTACGGTGTTGATTTATTATTCTGGTCATGGTTGGCTGGATAAAAACACTGGACATTACTATCTCATTCCTCATGATGTTGAGCCAGATCCGGAGGAATTTGCGGGGTCGGCGTTGGCGGCAGATGTCTTTACGAAGGCAATTCAGCAGATTGAATCTCAGCGAGTTTTGGTGGTGATTGACTGTTGTCATGCTCAGGGAATGGCGGCGACGAAAGGGGAGCCGATCGCCCTGAAAGTTCCACCGAGATTTGCGGAAACTGCTACGGCAAAAAGCTTGATTCATGCGCTTTCTCAAGGTAAAGGACGGGCAGTATTTACCTCTTGTACGGGGAATGAAAAGTCTTGGATGAGAAAGGACAATTTGATGAGTATCTACACTTACCATCTGATTCAAGCGTTGCAAGGTGCTGGAAATTCCCCGGATGATACGGTGGTGCGTCTTTCTAATTTGATGAATTATCTCGCTAAAACAGTTCCCGATAGTGCGGCGAGTGAATTCGGGACAACCCAAACCCCAAATTTTGATATTTCTAATGAGGATTTTGCTGTGGCGATCGGGTTGCTGCGGGGTGGAAAAGGATTACCGCAGGGAGGATGGGATGCGGTGAAGGATGAGGCGGCAGAACAAATTCGGCAAGTGGTTCAAGCGGGTCGAGATGTGATTGGGGTCAAGGGAAAAAATACCGGCAATGTGGCGATTGGAGGGTCAATTCATACCAGCAGTCAAGATACTTACACGACGAATAATCAAGGGTCAAAAACTTATCAAAATCCGGTTTATAACCAACAAGGTTCGACGAACTATCAAGCGGATGGGGGAACGGTGTACACTACCCAGGGTGGAAAGATGTACAACAGTCAGGGTGGAGAGATGCATATTGGCGATCGCATTTATAATCCTTCTCCCGAAAAACCCAAGGCAACTTTTGAAAAACTGGTCCGGGGAATTGCCAAAAAGTTTACTTATTTGGAGCAAATTCCTCCCTTTGATGCGGATGATATTTGGAAAATGGTCAGGGACGGCAATGGCGAGGGATTTGAACCCTTGGATTTAAAGTTGTTTGAATTGGTTTTGAGCTATTGCTGTTATTATTGCAATCATCGCATCACCCCGATTAAAGGCTACCAAAATTTTGGAGAAATGGATTACTTGCATCAAGCGACGCAGTTGAGTGGGACTGGCAAGCTGAGTCAAAGTAATTATCCCCTGAGTTCTATTATTAAGTCTCGGGAACTGTCGGAAATTATCCGGCAAATGGAATAAGCTTTTCCCACTCATTCTCAAAGGTGAACGGCTATGAATCGGAATGGAGGCAATCAAAGTTACCGCACCTTATTAGCAGAACGTCCAGGGGGACGGTTTTCTGAAGATGAGGTGATGGCGATTTTGCAACAGGTGCTATTTCAACTAATGCAGGATGGCGCAGGGGTGCAGGGTCGTATTGCTTTGGAGACGTTGGTACAAGATGCCGACTCGCGACAGGCGCGGTTTGTGCGATCGCCTGATGTGGTCATTCCTGAAGGGTATCTCGCACCGGAACGCCAAAAAACTGGCTTGGTCACTCCGGTTAGCGATATCTATGCTCTGGGGGTGACGATGGTGGTGTTGCTGACGGGGAAAGCACCGGATTTGTTAAGAAATGCTGATGGAACTTGGCAGTGGGAAGACTATTGTATGGTGAACGATCGCCTTGCAGAAGTCCTGAATCGGGCGATCGCCTCCCATCCCGAACAGCGCTATGGCAATGTCTGGCAGATGCACGAAGCGCTCAATCCGACCCCTTTGACCCCTGTACCGCCGACGGTGATTGAATCGCCTCTCCCCCTGTCTTCCCTCAGCGATCGCCCGAGTCCTGTACCTGCGTCTGTAGCTACACAAATTCCTCCCTCATCCCCTTCTCGGTTCGGGGTTTGGCAATGGGGGCTTGTCGCTGGAGTTGCAATGGTGTTCTGTGGTTTGGCTGGTTTTGGGTTAAGCCGTTGGCTCAGTCCGAATCCTGCACCGTTAACGTCAAACCCTCCCGATGATCTGAGTTCTCCACCTGAGCCACCCCGCGCTTTTGAACCGACTGCCGAACCACTCAATCCGTTCAAAACGGCTGTTTATCCCCTGTCTAGCTGCGGCGATCTCCCTCCTGCTGACCCGAATGCCTATCCCGTGCAATTTTATCCAGTTTTCCTGGAAAAAAGTGAGAGGAATTTGCAGCAAGTTAGAGCGCGATTTTGCCGGGATGCCTATCCAATGCTTCGCCAAGATAACAATCAGGAAGCAATTCAGGTGGCTTCTTTTCTAAGCCGAGAACGAGCAGAGTTATTCCGAGAATTTTTATGGGAAAATGTCGGCTGGTCTGAGGTGGGATCGGCGACCATTCTTTATGAAATGCCCGAATCTTTACGATAGTCACAGAAGCTGTCTTTCTGTCTACTGGTTTTAGAAATTCCAGGCTTCTGGGTTAATAAATTTTGGCAATCTGCAATTTTAGAATCAGTGAAAATTCAAGGATGGAACCCGGAGTTAGGGTTCTAAACGTCGGACTGTTATGAAGGTTTTGGGAACGGTTCGTAGTCAATCCCGAAGGCTTCAGCAATGGGTATAATTTCTAAAATTGCCCCGGTTTGACCTATTTTTGGGCAGTCGGATAGAATAATCATGGATGAGCGTAAACCCTAGCTGATGTAGTCATGACGATCGCCACTCGGAAAAACTTAACCTTTGACCAATTTCTAGCGCATTATCCCGAAGACGGGGGATTTTATGAACTCGTGAATGGAGAACTTGTAGAAATGCGAGCCACTAGAAATCACGATGATGTTGCTGATTTTATTGCCGATGGGTTAAAAGGTGAAATCCAACGTCTGAAATTAAACTATGTGGTTAAAAATACA
>NZ_JAFLQW010000058.1 GCF_017313335.1 Phormidium pseudopriestleyi FRX01
AACTGTTTTTGCTGCGGTTTCCGAAATACCCCAGGATGCACCGAGGCGGTGTGGGGAATATCAATAAAGTTTTCTGCACAATTGGCCACATTGTTCCGAAAACGGTTAATCACTCGCACAGTTTCCCATCCGGGTTTGCCGTAATAAGGCATGGGAAAGGGGTCAAGATTAAGACTGGGATTTTCTGCTAATCGGACATAAATATATCCGTCTTTTTCTTGGGTTGGATAAGAATGAGTTCGACGGGAAGCAAGGGTTTTAAACTGTTCTCCTTCTGCAGGAACTGCTACCACTTGACCGGATTTATCATACACCCATCCATGATAGGGACAATGCAGCGTTCCGTCGCAGACTTTGCCGCGAGAGAGGCGACTATTGCGGTGCATACAGCGATCGCGTAATGCCACCACGTCCCCCTGCTCATCCCGAAAAATAGCCAACCATTCCCCCAAAATCGTGCGCGAGAGCACCGTTTTGGGTTTCAGTTGAGGACTGAGGGCAACCACATACCAAAAGTCTTCAAATCCCATGATTTTCATGCCTCAAAAGGGGCGATCGCAATATCGTTCGTTACATCCACCTGACAAGCTAACCGCGCTTGAGGATTTCCCGGTGCTAAAATTTCTAAAACTTCCCCTTCCTCTATATTAGGTGGGGGAATATTTCCCTCAATCTGGCACAAACAAGTCCCACAAATTCCCGTCCGACATCCAAACAAAATAGGCGAATTTTGCACGGTCAAATAATTAGCCAATTTGTCATGCTGGGGTAAAGCAATGGGTGGATAATTCGTCCCCGTAAATCTAACAAAACAAAGTTTCATAAACACCCGTCATGTAATTTATTCCTCGTTCCCAGGCTCTGCGGTGGGAATGCCAAATTGGAGGCTCTGCCTCCTGATAATCCAGCCATAAACACACCCCCTAATTTTAAACACCCTATTCCCCCTTAATCCGAACTTTTGACCAAACCGAAGGCGTTAAGCGTTCCACATATTTCATATACTCCACCAACGGGCGATCGATACTCAGCAAAGTATTCGGATTGTAGCGAATATTGTCATAAATCTTCCCATCTTCCCCCTTTAAAAACAAATAAAGCATCTTCGTACAAAACAATAAAAAATAGGTCAATACCCACCCCAAAATTCCCGGACGACGGGCGGCTACATAAATATTTTGCACCTTAATTTTCCCTGTTTCAACGGGAAGATAAGCATAAATCATGTGCAATGGTGGAACATATTTAACATTTTTCATTGTGGTTAACAGCCCTAAACAAGCATTCTGATATCTCATGCTATAGGCATAATTTTTACCTAAAAATTTGCGCGCTAGTTGTTCTCGCGGGGTGGTATTCGGAAATTCCCCACTGAGCGTAAAATCCATCAAATTACCCGATTCATTTTCCTGTAAGGTCAAGTTCATATTAATATTAATTTTATGCACCGTTTGCAGATGTTGGGCATCGATACCATTCATCATGCAAATGTGATGATGGCAGGTGCGTTCAAACGGGCGATCGCGAACTGCAATCACTGTTTTACCCTTAAGTTCATCGAATTCTGCCACCCCTTCCGGTGCGATCGCATCGGGATAAACCCAAATCATGCCATATTTTTCATCCGTGGCATAAGATTGTAATCGCGCTTTTTCAGGAATGCTGGATTGACAGGGAATGTCCTGACAGGTTCCCTCTCCATCAAAGGCCCAATGATGAAAATAACAGCGGATTAAATTCCCCTCCACTCGCCCAATTCCTAAGTCAGTTCCTAAATGGGGACAATAGGCATCTAAAGCTCGAACTTTGCTATCTTCTCCCCGAAATAGCACAATTTGTTGTCCACAGATTTCCAAAGATTTTACTTTCCCTGGGGGAAGTTCTTCACTGGGACAAGCAATATACCATCCTTTAGTAACCACCTCCCAATTATTAAAGATTGGCATCTCAGCTTGGGGTTGGGTATTTTGATTTTGCCGGGAATTCATTGTGTTTTATAAGGGGTGAAATGGATAGGAGTTAACGCACAGCAACTTGCATTAAAGGACGATTAGGACGGGAGAGGGGGGCCGCAAAATCCCGAGAGAGAGCTTTTTTCTGAGTTGCTAGATAGCGAGGAATCGAACTCGCTGCCATTATGGACATTTCTCGGTTACTTTTCCAGGCATAATCAACTTTTTCGAGATAGACTTGATAGGATGCCCTGGCCTCTTGATGGGTTTGATAGCTGCGATGAAGTCCAGCGGTTTCCTGAGTAAAACAATCCTGCATCATCTGTTTGGCATCGGGATCACTCATGGCAAAGACGGGCGATCGCAACAGTTCATAAATTGCAGAATAAAGGGCCGGATCATACCAAAATATCCCATTAATCGCTACGGAAAAATGAGCATGGTCTTTTTGACATCCTCGCAAACCCAAGTTAGCGACAAAAGTCTCGAATTGGGTGGGCTTTTTCAAACAGTTTACTACTTCATGGGATAACAAGGTGGAACTGTTAAAATGAAAGCTCTCATCTAAAAAATGATAATAAGAGATTTTAGCGGGAATTGGAGCATTCTCTTGGTCGGAATGATTTTGATAATATTGGCTTAACTTATGCTGAACCAATTTCCCGTTTAAGGTTCGCACTCCCCGCACGGTAAAATACTGACAAGCGAGAAATGTATTCCCGGAAGAGAGCATTCCAAAGCAGCGGAGTTGTAGTTGTTTCCACCAGGTTTTTAGGGAGTTTGTATCGGCATAAACCATTGTTTCAGTGTAGGGTCCGCGCATGGGATAGGTGAAGATGCGTTTGCCAAATAATGCCGCTTCTACTTGTTCTGAAATGGTTTTAAAGGCGTTTATATGCGCCCGTTCTTGGGCGGATTCTAGGTCGAGCATATCGCAAACTAAGCGAAAGTCTTCCTGTGCATAAAGTCCAGCAGCACTGGTTTGATTAAACAGGATGGTGGCAATTTCTGCGGAGATGATTTGGGAGTAGTAGGCAACCCAGTAGAGGTGATTTAGTATTAGGCGTTGACTGGGGGTGGATTGGTCCCAGAGTGGGGTTCCGTAGAGGAGGGAAAATTCTTCGGGGTTCCAGTATTCCTGTTGGCAATTGGAATAGTAAAAGGCGCTGGCAGCTTGGTCAATTAATGCGGTTTGGTCCTGTTGTTTATTGCGGTGATAGTTGAGTTGGAGTTTGCGGTAAATTTTTTCGTGTTCTAGGAGTGTGTTGGGTTTGGGTTCGTTGAAAATGTTGTTCATAATGTGGGGGAATGAGGGGAGGGGGGAGATAACGCCTGAAGGCGTTACTACGAACATTGGATAGGTTTTATTAAAAGATGCATTTTTCTGGGGGAAATGGGGTGAACGAGCCTTGTGATTCTAGGTGATTGATGATAGAATGGGTTGGGTCGGAACGTAGGAGCGATCGCAGGAGTTGGAGGCGAGTGCCGCTGTGGGTTTCGGTGTCTAATTCTTGGAAGATTTTGATTTGTTGGGGACGGGATAAATCCCCTTTGACTTGACCGATCGCCTGAACGACTCGTTGGGGTCCGACTTGGACCATCTGCAAAAATGAGGTGAGTGTTTCGACGATCGCACTCTGGGATTGCGGGGTGATGGGGTGGCGATCGCACAAGGTGACGCCGGTACTGTGATGTCGCGCCTCGGCATCAAGAAATCCGCGAAACATCTGGGTTAATTCGCGATCGCAACAATCATTAGCGAGATGGCGATAATGGCTGAGTCCCCATCCTTCTAACACCACCTGAATCACAAAGACTAAAACACTTTTATCCTCCATCTCCACTATTTCGGCGAGTAACTCTAAAAAGCGATCTCTCGTTACCACAGGGTCGCGATCGCCTAAAAATGGCCGAATTTGAGCTAAATGGGTGGCTTCATCCGCTGCAAATAAACCATACAGCATCCGTTCTTCTGTCGTTTCTGCCAGCATGACCATTTTCGCCATGTATCCCACTCCCGCTTTTTCTACAAAGTAGGCTTCTTCCAGGAGTGCATTGCTACATTGATACAAAATTTGCTGCTGTTCTTCCCCAGTGGAATCCTGAAAAATTTTCACCTGATCCAGACCAAAGTAAGATGAATTCCAATAGGCTGGGGTGACGGACTGGCGGATTTGGGACGAATTGCCGACTCGGCTTTTTAAAGCAGCAGAAAGAAGGCGATGTAATTTATCGCCCTCTGTAACATGAGGTAAGTCAAACTGCGCGGTAGTAAATAAAGATTGACTCATCGGTGACTCCGTGGGAACCATTCCATTATGGCGTAGTCTAGCCTAGGTTTTTCCCAGAGTCACCCCAGTTATGACAGATGCTCAACTGTCTCCCAAGTTTCCCATTTGAGCGGTTTTTGTGTTTCTACTTGTTCGATAAACTCGATAATCGATTGATCCGCTAAGGTCGGGGTTTTTAAATCAAATTTAATCGTTTCAAACAATTTGGTATCCCCTTTCGCAAAATAATTTCCCACCAGCAAGGTAATCCACAGGACAATTCGATTAAATAACCATCCCCACAAACCTGGACGTTTCTCAGTGATGGCAATCGTTTGCCCTTCGGCTTTTCCGTCGGCTTTCAGGCGGATACTAAACATAATGTGAAAGTGCAAAAAGTCTGGCCCGACGGTCACGGTGCCGGTACTGCCATACCAATAACACATTTTATAGGTGATTTCATTTTGATAAAGGGGACGAATCAGCTTAATAAACCAAGATTGGTCTCCCCCACGGGTCATGTTGTGAAAAATAATCGCGTTTTCATTGAGGATTTCTTTCTCGAATTTGACCTCAACGGGTAGATTGTGAACCGTATTAAAATGATGGGCGTCGATCGCATTAATCATCACAACATTAGGATGACAGTTTTTGCGGAACCCTAACCCAAAGCCCGCATCACAATCTTTCCCGGCGAGCTCGGGAACATAAGGCACCGGATGTCGGGGAGTTTCGCCGGTCCAAACCCATACTAGGCCGTAGGTTTCTGAAGTCGGCCAGGACCGAACTTTTGCGGGAATCGTTCTATCTAAACCCGGACTTTCGACACACAAACCGCGATCATCATATTTCCAATTATGAAAAAAACAGCGCAATGCATTGCCTTCGACTTTGCCTTCAGCTAAGTGAGCGCCCATGTGGGGACAGTAGGCATCTAAGGCCATAACTTTGCCATCGGTTCCTCGATAAATGGCTAGATCCCGACCTTGGAGGGTGATGGGTTTGACTTGACCGATTTTTAGGTCCTTAGACCGGATGGCCCAGTACCATCCTTCGATAAATCGTTCAGGATTATTAAAGGTTTTGGCTTGGCGAACGGTCCGCAGACTTTCGGCTAAATCTGAAAGGGGTTGAGATTCAAATTGCAGCATGGGATTTCCTTTCTTTCAATAATTTATCGAGTTTTGATATCGATTATAACAAACTTCAAAGTCCCTAATTAGGGGATAATTTGAAGCCATAATTTGCTGATAGATTAATTAAAACAGGTCCAGTAGACTTGAGGGTTCTCCTCACCAGACAGTTCAGAAACTGGCCCAGAACCCAGTCTCATACCCGGTTCTACTCCTGTTATTGTGAATAGGCATAAATGAAAATAAACGAAAAACGAGAGGGTCTCTATGCTTCGGATTAGCAACAGTTTAAACGGTTCGGGAGTTCACCGAGAACCCACGGCCCTAAGCCAATCCCCTTCCCTGGGTACATTTTACTTAAGAAAAAATTCCTCATCTCACCCGCTGGTTTGGAGAGATAGGGGAACAATGGATATGGCATTGTTTGAACACACAGCTAAGTCAATAAGGGATTGGCATCCATTGTTTTGTTTTTATGATATTGAAAGCAAAAAATTTCTTCGCGATCGCGCCATACGACGGATTTGACTTGGGACTCGGGAAGGGTAAACCAGCCACTGTCCAACAATTTAAACATTCCTTTGACAAAAAGAGGATCGTTCATCGTTGCAGTGTATTCTTGGAAGAGGGCGAGTTCTTGGTCCCAGGTCAACCCGGCGCGGTTCACGCGAAAGGCCGGTTCGATATCCACCAACTCGCCGGTGCATCCATCATAAATTTCCATGAAATCGTCAGGTGTGAAACCAAAGGTAGGCACTCCCTGGGGAAATAGTTCTTCAAACTCGTGATTTGGGACAGTGAGGTAAGCGTAATACATCAGCACCCTCCCAGGTGTACTGTATATGATAGTCTAGGCGATCGCCGATACCTTTTATGACCTAGGAAATGCCAAGAAGTCATGAAATCTTGACATTTGGCTCCTGGGACGGCGATCGCTGATGACTTTTTATTACTTTTCCTGACCCAGGAAATCCGGACAGAAAAAAAATTTTTCCAACTCCTCCGGGAGATTGTTTGGTCTAGGCCCTTTTTCATTTGTCTGTTGGCAATTACTTATTCGTTATATTTGGGCTGGTTCCGTTAAATTTTGGGAAATCAGGGGTCGCTGTCTTCCTACCCGCTGTGCGCCCTAGGCGACCTCAGCAACCTGATATAATACCAATTAATAGTTATTACCCCGGAGAGTCCCGTTCTCTTTATTAAAACTTTAAGCTTTATGCAGGAAACTCCTATCAATTTTGAAGAAGCATTTAAAATAGCTGATCGAGTCATTTTTGCCAAGACGGGAAAGCATATCACCGATATCGAGATGATGATTTTTCGGGGTGCTTGGCAAGATAAAACTTACGAAGAAATTGCGGAAAATACGGAATATGCAGCCAATTATTTACACCGGATGGTTGGCAAAGATTTCTGGCAACGCTTATCGGATTCATTAGGGGAAAAAGTCAGTAAGAAAAATTTTAAAACCGCGTTAGAACGACATTGGAAAGCAACGTTAAACAATTCCCAGACAGGGGGAGAGTCTTTGCTAAAAACCGAGGGTTGGGTCACCCCAGAAACGCTTCAGGAACCCATTCTAGACGGTTCAGAAGGCTCGGTTCCCTTGGACTCGCGGTTTTATGTTCACCGCCCACCGATAGAAGCGCGATGTCAAGTTGCGATCGCCCAACCGGGGGCATTAATCCGGATTAAAGCCCCTCAACAAATGGGCAAAACATCCCTACTCGATCGCATCCTAGAAGTAGCCCGAACTGCCAACTATCACACCGTTACCTTAAGTTTTGATTTGGCCGATAGTACCGTTTTTGCAGATTTGCGGACCTTTTTGCAGTGGTTTTGCGCCAGTGTCGGTCAATTATCTGGATTACCCAATCAATTATCAACCTATTGGGACGATATTTTTGGCTGTAATAATAATTGCACGGTTTATTTTGAGGAGTATATCTTATCTCAATTACCCACCCCGTTAGTCTTAGCCTTAGACAAAGTTGATGTAGTATTTGAACATCCGGAAATTGCCACAGATTTTTGTCGATTATTACGCGCCTGGTATGATATTGCCCGACGCAGCGATCGCCGGGGTGACATCTGGAAACAACTGCGGTTAATCGTGGTGCATTCCACGGAAGTTTATAGCGCCCTTGATATCAATCATTCCCCCCTTGCTAACGTAGGCGCTGTCTTTCCGTTGCCTGAATTTACAGCCTTACAGGTGCAGGATTTAGCCCAACGGTATGAGTTAAACTGGGACCCCGAGGGAGAAGTTCGGCATTTGATGAGTGCGATCGGGGGACATCCCTATTTACTCAGAAAATCCCTGGATTTTTTATGTCGTCAACCCATGACATTAGAGCAATTTTCCCAGATTGCGGCAACGGAAGCAGGGCCATTTAGTGACCATCTCCGCCAACATTTATGGAATCTCCAACATCATCCCGAATTGGCAGCAGCCTTTCGCGATGTGGTGATGGCAAATAAACCCGTTAAAATTCCTTCGGAACGCGCTTTTAAATTATATAGTATGGGATTAGTCCAGTTACAGGATAATAATGTCACCCCTAGATTTGAGTTATATCGACAGTATTTCTCAGTACGTTTGGCGGTTAATTAATAACACCTTGAGCCGATGATTAATGGTAAAGCTATCCGATCCATAAAATTCTGTTCTAATCCCTTCCCTTGGCAAGGTCCGGGAACCCCACCTGACGCCTCCCCTTGCCAAGGGGAGGGGACCGGAAGTGCACTTAAATAGTAAGGCAAATCATCTTAATCCCAATTCTAATCCCCCCCCTTAGCAAGGGGGGGTTAGGGGGGGTC
>NZ_JAFLQW010000035.1 GCF_017313335.1 Phormidium pseudopriestleyi FRX01
AAAAGGAGATTTCCTCATTTTCCAATAACTTGCGCGATCGGGCAAACCAATATTGAAAATCCTCTAATAACGGTTCTAGTAGGGTTTTGAGTAAATTGGGTTCGGGAAGATTGGGATTGAGCATGATTTCCAAATAATCGGGGTACTGAGGCTAATTTTAACTTATTTTACAAAACTTAACATTCTCGGGGACAGTTGACAAGGGATTCGCGATCGCACGATAACAATTTGGCGATCGGGCTGGAGTTCCCCTCTTAAGCTTGACATTCGTCATCTAATCTGAATCATTCCCGGCCTAAACCGCCCCTCTCTCTCTGGGTCCTCCAGTAGCAACAACTTGACACGACCAGTCCAATTGGGGAACCAACCCTTTAAAATAGAAAAGAAGGTAATCCAAATCCGAGATTAAAATCCAACGCAAATGGCTAACTCATCTCCGGCTGTCGAAGCACCCGCCGAAAAAATTTACTTGCCGCGTACCGGCGAATCCCCGCAACTCAAAAAGATTCGCCACACCACCTCTCATGTGATGGCGATGGCAGTCCAGAAGCTTTTCCCCAAGGCCCAAGTTACCATTGGACCTTGGATTGATAATGGATTTTATTATGATTTTGACAATCCTGAGACCTTCACCGAACAGGACCTCAAAGCCATCAAAAAAGAGATGGTCAAAATCATCAACCGGAAATTACCCGTCACCCGCGAAGAAGTCACCCGAGAAGAAGCGGAAAGACGCATCAAAGCCATTAATGAACCCTACAAGTTAGAAATTCTCGGGGACATCAAAGAAGAACCCATTACCATCTATCACCTCGGGGAAGAGTGGTGGGATTTGTGTGCGGGTCCCCATGTTGAAAACACCAGCGAACTTCACCCCAAGGCGATCGAACTCGAAAGTTTAGCTGGGGCCTACTGGCGCGGAGATGCCAGCAAACAACAGCTACAGCGCATCTATGGCACCGCCTGGGAAACCCCCGAACAACTCACCGAATACAAGAGACGCAAAGAAGAAGCCCTCAAACGAGATCACCGCAAACTCGGCAAAGAACTGGGACTGTTTTTATTTTCCGACTCCGTAGGTCCCGGATTGCCCTTATGGACCCCCAAAGGGACCGTCCTCCGCAGTGTGCTCGAAGACTTCCTCAAACAGGAACAAGTCAAACGCGGATACCTCGGCGTCGTGACTCCTCATATTGCCAGAATAGACCTATTCAAAACCTCCGGTCATTGGCAACAATATAAAGAGGATATGTTCCCGATGATGGCAGAAGATGAAGAATCTGCCTTAGAAGAACGGGGTTTTGTCCTCAAACCCATGAACTGTCCGTTCCATATCCAAATCTATAAAAACGAGTTGCGTTCCTATCGGGATTTACCGATGCGTCTGGCAGAATTTGGCACCGTTTACCGCCATGAAAAATCCGGGGAACTGGGGGGATTAACCCGAGTTCGTGGCTTTACGGTGGATGATTCCCACCTGTTCGTCACCCCAGAACAATTGGATGATGAATTCCTCAGTGTGGTGGATTTAATCTTGTCTGTCTTTAATAGTTTGCAACTGCAAAACTTTAAAGCCCGGTTGAGTTTCCGTGACCCCGAATCCGATAAATATATCGGGTCTGATGAGGCATGGAATAAGGCAGAAAATGCCATTCGTCGCGCGGTTGATACCCTGGGGATGGAGTCCTTTGAAGCCCCGGGAGAAGCGGCATTCTATGGGCCAAAACTGGACTTTATTTTCCAGGATGCGCTTGAGCGCGAGTGGCAGTTAGGAACCGTCCAGGTGGATTACAACTTGCCAGAACGCTTCCAATTAGAATATGTGGGAGAAGACGGCACTCGCAAACGTCCGGTAATGATTCACCGTGCGCCTTTTGGGTCATTGGAACGGCTAATTGGGATTTTAATTGAAGAGTATGCGGGAGATTTTCCCTTCTGGTTAGCGCCGATTCAAATGCGTTTGTTGCCGGTGAGTGATGAATTTTTGCCCTTTGCGAAAGAGGTGGCAACTCAGATGCGAATCGAGGGAATTCGGGCCGAAGCGGATACCAGTGGAGAGCGTTTAGGGAAGCTGATTCGCAATGGTGAAAAGCAAAAGATTCCGGTGATGGCGGTTGTTGGGGCTAAAGAGGTGGAATCGAATCAGTTAAGTATTCGCACCCGCGCCGGGGGTGAGTTGGGAACAATGGCGGTGGCTGATGTAGTTGAAAAAATGAAGGTTGCTAATCGCGATCGCAGCAATTTCTAGTTTTCATTTTTAGTATAGATTTAGGGTAAATTATGCCCATCCTAAATCTATACTCGCCGCAGTAATTTAGGGCAAACAAGCCGTGAATTTGGACATCGGTATCAATTAAATTCAAGTCTATAGTAATCCTTGACCCTCACCCCCAACCCCTCTCCCAAAATGGGAGAGGGGAGTACCAGAGTTTATAAATAGGTTAAGGATTGATATAAAAAGGTGGTTAAATAGGGAGTTAAATTATGCCTTCTCCATTTCCAGGAATGGATCCATATTTAGAAGGGCCAAGTTTTTGGCCCGAGGTGCATCACTTGCTGATGAGCCTAATTTTGGAATCATTAGTCCCTCAGTTGCGACCTAAATATCGGGTTGCCCTGGAAAAAAGGGTGTATGAAAGCGGTGGAAATGATAGTTTATTGGTGGGAATTCCTGATGTGATTGTGCAGCGTCGCCAACCGACATCGCCGGGAGATTCTAATGTAGCAGTGGCAGCACCTCCGACTCAAAAAGCCTTGCCGGTGCAAGTGCCGATGATGATGGAATTTCGGGAGGCATATTTAGAAGTTAGAGAGATGGCAACCGGGGAAGTTGTGACGGCGATCGAGGTGCTTTCTCCGGCAAATAAACGCCGGGGAAAAGGGCGGGAGATGTATGAAGAAAAGCGCAGCCGCATTTTAGCCAGTCGCACCCATTTGGTGGAAATTGACCTGTTGCGGGGTGGGGAACTGATGCCGGTTTTAGGAAACGATATGGAGGCGCATTATCGGATTCTGGTCAGTCGAGGCGATCGGCGTCCTCATGCGGACTTATATCTTTTTAATTTACCCGATGCAATTCCCACCTTTCCCCTACCCCTACGTTCCGGGGATACAGAACCGATTATCGATTTAAACCAACTTTTAAATCAGCTATATGAGCGAGCAGGCTATGATTTTGTGATTGATTATAGCACTGAACCTATCCCCGCTTTAGCTGAGTCTGAAGCAGTTTGGGTGGATGCACGGTTAAGGGAACAAGGTGTGCGGGAATGACTCTCTAAGTTGACTGGGCGATCGCTAATTCACTAGCAACCATAGCGGGAATGATTACCATATGGTAAAGTTTCGCTAATAGGCTGAGATGGTTAATCAGGGCAAGGCTACAACAGAGATGATGTATCGCTAACGACAATCATAACCAACCTTGCTGGCCCAGAGATTCGGGAAAGAAACCCGGTTTCTGAAGTGGGGTGGGGGGCAAGACACCCCGTTTCTGGGTAGTGATAAGAATCAAAGCACATTGATTCACAGATTAGGATTTTCAGGGTCAATTTTCTCTAAACTCTCAGCTGCC
>NZ_JAFLQW010000672.1 GCF_017313335.1 Phormidium pseudopriestleyi FRX01
AGCAGATACGATAGAACGCTACATTAACGACCCTCATCATGGTTAGACTACAGTGTAGGCGGTTAAAACCGCTCGTGTGGGCTTTCCACCTCGGTCTGAAGACACGAGGCTACCAGCCCTACCGTGTTTCTCTGGTGTTAATATTAAGAGAGAACTTCCCTTGATACTTCACTCGGTATCCTTGTGACATCTAGGGAGAAAAGATTGAGAGAAAAGCCCCATTTTCTTATAAACTTCTATATCTCAACTTTAGAGTAGAGCCAGAAATGTAGCTCTGTCTGTTGCTCAGTTTTGTGAGGTCAAATTCGTGAGAGCCTTGGGCTGATTTAACATCTGCTTAAAGATAGGGACAGCCTGATATCTTGAGAGTTTAGGGGCTACTGGGCTCAGAAATTTTCGGGTTAATTCTGTGGAGTTGTTATGTCAGGGTTCTCTGATTTTGAAGCGGACTTATGATAGCATATTTTGAATCTTTTTGCCAAAATAAGCATTATCTTGACTTCATGTAATTTTGTATCGTTTTGTAGAGTTTTTTTGAGTTTTGATAGTTACATCTATCCGGAGAGGGATTCTATAGATAGAAGAACAAATCGTAGGGAAGATTTTAGGCAAAATTTCCTATAAAGACTCATCTGCGATCGCGATCTGGCTGTAAAAACATTCATTCTGTGTTTTTACAGCCAGAACCCTCAAATAGTTAAGTAGAATTACCTGAGCGCATACCGATGTACGCAACCGATTGGACTATCACCGAACGCAACTTTGATCCAGCCAACGAACCGGATCATCACGAAACAGTTTTTACGCTAGGAAATGGCTATCTTGGCACTCGTGGAACCTTCGAGGAAGGCTATCCGGGGGCGAAACCCGCCACCTTGATTAATGGCCTGTACGATAAGGTCGCGATCGTCCATACGGAACTGGCAAATTGTCCCGATTGGCTGCCGATGGTGGTATCTGTCGGTGGCGAATACTTCAGCCTCGATCGCGGCGAAATCCTGCACTACGAAAGGCAACTAGATATGCAACGAGGCATTCTCAGCCGCCAAATTCGCTGGCGCAGTCCCCAAGGAAAAACCCTCGACCTCCATTTTGAGCGGTTTACCAGCCTTGCAGACCACCATGTCGCCGCCATCCGACTCTCCGTTACCCCAGTTGATTTCTCCGATATTGTGGAAATCCAAGCGGGACTCGACGGACACCCGGACAACCAAGGAATCAAGCATTGGAAATGGATTAGTCAAGGGTTAACCCATGCCAACAGCGAGGAATCGACCCGTTCCTTACCCTTCTCCTTACTCCCATCAGAGTTTGATGGGGTGTGGATGCAGCTTTACACCGTACATAGTGGCATTGAATTGGGAATGGCAACTCAGCTTGATGTCAAAAATGGGAATCATGAAACCCTGCCGGTGTTTGCGATGACGACGCCGGGATATCCCACCCTCACCACCCGATTCACGGGTCACCGAGGCCAGACGGTCACTCTAGAAAAATTAGTGACAATCTACAGTTCCCAGGATACGGAGGCGCCGACTCAAGAGGCGATCGCCAAACTGAGTCAACTCAAAGACTACGAGACCCTGCGCGACGAACATACTGCCGCCTGGGCTCGACTCTGGGAACAATCCGATGTGGTTATCGAAGGGGACCTGAAAGCCCAACAGGCAATCCGTTATAGCCTGTTCCAATTGCTGCAAGCGGCACCCCATCATGATAGTCATGTCAGCATTCCCGCAAAAACGTTATCGGGTTTTGGTTACCGGGGTCACGTCTTTTGGGATACGGAAATCTTTTTACTGCCGTTTTTAAGCTACACCCAACCGGCGATCGCCCGGAATGCTCTCACCTACCGCTATCACACCCTCCCCGGTGCTCGTCGTAAAGCGGCAGATTCGGGGTATGAAGGGGCGATGTTTGCCTGGGAAAGTGCAGCGACCGGGGATGAAGTTACCCCCCGTTGGGTACCGGATGCCGAAGGCAAAGAATTGGTGCGGATTTGGTGTGGGGACATCGAACTGCACATCACCACGGATGTTGCTTATGCTGCCTGGAACTACTGGCAAATCACCGGGGACGATGGTTGGATGGTAGACTATGGCGCAGAATTAATTCTGGATACGGCAGTATTCTGGGGAAGTCGCGCCGAATGGAATGGCGATCGCAACTGTTATGAAATCCGTGATGTGATTGGACCCGACGAAAATCACGATCGCGTCAATAACAATACTTTCACCAACCGGATGATGCAATGGCATCTGGAAACCGCACAGCAGGTATTGAACTGGTTACAGGATTTCGCACCGCAGCAGGCACAGACACTGGTGCAGCAACTGGACCTCAATCCTGAACGCCTCGCACATTGGAATACCGTGATTGAGCGGATTTACTTGCCAACTCCTTCAGAAACCGGGTTAATTGAGCAATCGGAAGGCTTTTTCGCCCTCAAAGATGTGAATTTGGCCGATTACGAACCCCGTCAGCAATCGATGCAGGCGCTTTTGGGAATTGAGGCAACCAGTCAATGTCAGATTCTCAAGCAACCGGATGTGCTGATGTTGCTGTATCTGTTGGGCGATCGCTATGATACCCAAACCCTGCAAGCGAACTGGGATTATTACTGTCCCCGTACCGATCACGTTTATGGATCGAGTCTGGGTCCGGCAATCCATGCAGTGTTAGCGGCACAATTGGATAAACCGATGGAGGCATATCAACACTTCATGCGGGCGGCATTAGTAGACTTGGACGATGTGCGTGGTAATGCTTGTGAGGGGATTCACGCTGCCTCGACGGGAGGGGTGTGGCAAGCGATCGTGTTTGGATTTGCCGGAATTCATCTGACGGAACGGGGTCCGATCGCCAATCCTCACTTACCCCCAGGATGGACTCGTCTGAAGTTCAAACTGTCCTGGCGCGATCGCTGGTATGAGTTTGATATTAAACAGGAGGCGACTACGGTGGAGTCAGAGAAAACGACGTCTCGCTTGTCGGAAATTACGGCAACCGCTTTACGCCAGGGGTTACGCGGTGTCATCTTTGATTTGGATGGCGTCCTGACGGATACGGCAGAATACCATTATTTAGGCTGGAAGCAAGTGGCGGATGAGGAGGGTATTCCCTTCGATCGCGAGGCGAATGAAGCGATGCGCGGATTGGCACGTCGTGAGTCGCTGTTAACGTTGCTAGGCACTCGCCAGGTTTCCGAAGCAAAAATGCAGGAGATGATGGACCGCAAAAACCGTTACTATGTAGACCTAGTGGCGGAGATTGGTCCCCAGGATTTGTTACCCGGGGCGCTGGAGTTTTTGAAGGAACTGCAAGCGGCAGGAATTCAGGTGGCGATCGGTTCATCCAGCAAAAATGCTCATAAGGTGGTGGAACGCTTGGGAATTGGGCATCTTGTGCAGGCGATCGCCGATGGATATAGTGTATCGCGCTCAAAACCTGCCCCCGATTTGTTCCTCCATGCGGCGGACTTGGTAGGAATTCCTCCGGCACAATGTATTGTCTTTGAAGATGCCGACTCCGGGGTAGAAGCAGCGAAAGCAGCCGGAATGACGGCAGTCGGGTTAGGTCCCGTGGCACGGTTCCAGGATGCGGATTTGGTTCTGCCTTCCTTAGAGTATATCCAATGGACCGATTTGCTGGACAAACTCGCACAAACCATCCGGTTATCCTCGGAGTTGACGGCGATCGGCAAACCCATTGGTGCCGGTTCGGTGTAATTCAGGTTCCAGTTTTACGTTATAGCGGTTCGGTGGACCCATGAGGTACAGATATTTAGAGTAGTGCGAGCATCTTGCTCGCTATTACTCTAGCGAGCAAGATGCTCGCACTCCCCAAATGTACCTCATAACTGTGGGAAACGCTATAACTCTCGAATTGAATTAACTCTGTAAAGACACGGCAAAAAGGCCGTGTCTTTTTGTTGTAAAATTTCAACGCTAACCGTGCCAGGTTCAAGATTTTATGCTGCCGATTATTGAAACGATTCCCATTGTCCAACTCGCTTCAGGCGATCGCTTGTTTATCCAGGTTTATAAATTTATTGGAGACAATCCCACTAAAAAAGCCTATATAATGAAATGAAACCCAACATTAGCGCTCATAGGAAATAGGATCTATCCTGTTGGGTTTTTCTGTCGCTAAAAAATTAGGCTTGAAGAATTTGTGCTGCTGTTAATTGTAATTCCGGGAAAGCCAAAGACTCAACTCTTTCATCATCTCGAAATTGCTTCACTTCATACTCGCCATCGATTATATTATAAACCGAAATAGTCGGAGATTTAGGATTGCCAATAAAACGCCGACCACCTAAACCCAGATAGTCCACAATCCAGTATTCGGGGATGCCCATTAATTCATAATCCCCCGCCTTAATTAGATAATCTTTATGCCAATTGATACAAACTATTTTTACCAATAACCGCACTGAACTCCCTAGAGTAATAATAGACTCTTTTTGCCAACGGGGTTCCTTGCTTAATTGCTCTCGATCTAGGACAATAATATCAGGCTGATAACCCGACTCATCCTCCAAGGGTTTCAGCAAACAATCACCGGGAATAGAGTAAGGTAATTGTAGCCGTCTGATTTCAAAATGGATTTCACCCGTAATAAAACCCGTAATATTAGAGTGTGCACCCGTTCCTAAAGGCATTTCTACAATAGCTCCATTGTGTAATTCATATTTACAGGCGGCATTTTCTGGATACCAGGCTACAAATTCATCAAAGGAGATGGGTTTTGTAATAGTCTGAGTCATGGTTTGTTTACTCATGGGTAATTTAGGGATTGAATTTGAGATCGCCAATCTCAAAGCTCCATAAGGCTATGGGTTAGAGATGGATTCACCGTCTCATTTTAGCAAAGTTTCTCAGAGTGCAAGGCACGAACCTGGGGGTAAAGAAACCCGGTTTCTGGGTTGTGGGGTTAATAAAATAGAGAGGCTGTCTGTGGTGAGTGTGTGGCGATCGCGCTCACAACCAGTCCAGGCTGATCTCTCTCAGATTCAACAACTCCTCACCTGTTCCAGTGGGGAGAACAAATCCTCAACCCGTCGATTTGGTGGATGAGGGGTTTGTTTTGGGGTGCGAACCCGTGGCGGCACAGTTGCAGGAAACGGGACAAGAGAATCAGGCGGCCTTTCTGCGGAAAGTGGCGCAACAAGTGAATCAATGTCTGCTGAAATGATGAGGTGATGATAGATGCAAACCATTAAGATAGAAATTCCCATCGACTTAATTGAGCAAGGTGAGACAGCAGTCCTGAAGTCGAATTGCGGCGCGCCCATCCCCACCCTACGAGACTATAATTAAAAATTATAGACCGAGAAAACCCCAAGTCAATGACCCGATTTATCTACGACCAATTCACCAAACAATACATTCAGGAACTGTTAAGGCAATTAGGTCAAACTGAAACCAGCAAAACTATGGCTTCAGAACGGCGAGAAATTGACATATTTTTCACGCCTAACTCTGAAAACATCGCCGCTGCCAGTCACCTAGGCTTACTGGGAAGATTGGCGACAACTCCAGCGGTGTTTGAGCCCTTTAGCAATCCGGTTAAACCCAGAGAAATTCGCAGTTGTCTAGTTAAACT
>NZ_JAFLQW010000634.1 GCF_017313335.1 Phormidium pseudopriestleyi FRX01
CGTAACCTAAACGTAAAGGGAAAGTTCAAATCTAATTTGAGCGGACTTATTAGAGGCACAATGAGCAGTGCCCATCAGACTTAGGCTTTGGTCTAAGGCTGTGCAAGAATCCCCGTGTCTTTAGACATCGGGAGTGTCAACAATGATCAAGACTCTTTCTTGAGATGCTGAACCAGTCAATGGGTTGAAAAAATGGGACGGCTTGGCACAATGAGGGTGCCATCCCATTCAGAAAGTGTTGACACTGAAGTGCAGTTGAGTGCAAGGATATTAAAATAACATCCCAGGTGATTTATGCCGAAAAATTTTCTAATTCAGATACGGCATAACGGGCGATCGCCAAACTCAAGCGAGCTTTTTCAATCTCGGATAAGTTGGACCAGGTTTTCTCGCTCATCATGGTTACGGTTGAGTCGAGAGATTCGCCTCGCATGGCGTAGGCAAAGGGTCGGGCTAAAACCTGCAAATCTTCCGGAGTCCACTGCGGCAGCAGTTCGCTGACACATTGGACTAACCGTTGAGCCATCGAGGTTTCGCCAGAGGTTAGAGTTTGAGCGCGTTGGGCGATCGCCTCTAACCAGTTAGACGGTACTTGGGTCCCAAACTTTTGTAGTAAAGCGGCTCTAACTTTCTCCACTGCGGAGGTTTCCGAGGGATTTGCGGACCACAGTCTCTCGAAAGCGGCGATCGCCGTTTGTGCTATCGGTGCGAAGTCAGCTTCGTCGGTCAACCACAAGGGCGCAACAGCAGCTTCTACGGTGGAAAAATAGGCATCAGTCTCAACGGCAGTCGGGTTCCAAGGGTAAGGAACTTCTGTCTGGGTCAGTAGCTCTAAAAGTTCTAACTCCAGATGAGATTGAGAATATTCTCCACATTCAAGATCACGGGGTTGATTTAGCATGAATGATGCTCCTGGTGAGTGCATGGATGGATTTGCTTTGATATCGCTAGCTACAATAGCGGTTCTCTCCGTTCCGCAATCGGTGAGGGGATCGCTGGATAGGCATTTTTCTTCCACACCTTCTTTGCATCTTCTTCGCTTTACCTTTCTTCACAAATTCGGTAATTTTCGGTTGAATTCTGACCTGGAAGGGTTGAATTTGGGGAGAAAAAAACCCTAAAAAAATATGATGAATGCAGATTAAACGCTCAATCTTTGGGAAAAAAGACCGATGAGGAGGGCGGACTCCGACAAAAGTTTGCGGATCTGGGAAGAGGTGGGAAGAGGGGCGATCGCCGGGGTTGACGTTCAACACTTGATGGGTTTCGTGAAATTCTCAAACCCCAGCACCAAATCACGCGACTTTTCTAGTCTAGCATGGAATAATTAGAGCCTGTAGACGGGCATGGCGACGCCCTATGTAAGATCCGAACCGAATCGGGTAAAACTGGTCCCCGCTTCGTGTATAGCGGTTCCTGGACTCATAAGGTACAGATATTTAGAGGAGTGCGAGCATCTTGCTCGCTCTTGACAAGAGCGAGCAAGATGCTCGCACTCCAAAAATGTACGCGAATAACTGTGGGAAACGCTGTAATCCGGAACGGCTTAATTTGATGGTTATCCCCCCTAAAATACAAAATGCTCGTTCTTTCTCCTGAATTGCAAAACAAACTCGCAACTCCCCTAAAAATTGGTCACCTTACCGTTAAAAGTCGCGTCTTGCAATCCCCCTTATCCGGGGTTACGGATTTAGTCTTTCGTCGTCTGGTGCGTCGCTATGCACCGGACTCAATGATGTACACCGAAATGGTGCAAGCAAGCAGTTTGCGCTATCTGCGGGAAGTTCCTCAAATTATGGAAGTGGACCCGAAGGAACAACCGATTAGCGTTCAACTCTTTGACTGTCGCCCAGATTTCTTGGCGGAGGCGGCAGTGATGGCGGTGGCAGAAGGGGCCGATACTATTGATATTAATATGGGCTGCCCGGTGAATAAAATTACCAAAAATGGCGGGGGTTCTTCATTGTTACGGGACCCTAAAACTGCCGAGGCGATCGTCCGTGCAGTGGTTAAAGCGGTATCGGTCCCGGTGACGGTGAAAACCCGTATTGGGTGGTCGGATCAGGAGATTAATATCCTGGATTTTGCCAAGGGAATGGAAGATGCTGGTGCAGGGATGATTACTATTCATGGCCGGACTCGGGACCAAGGATATCATGGCAGTGCCAAGTGGGAGTGGATTCGACGAGTTAAGGAGGTGCTGTCGATTCCGGTGATTGGGAATGGGGATATTTTTTCGGTGGAAATGGCGGTGCGCTGTTTGGAAGAAACAGGGGCCGATGGGGTGATGTGTTCCCGGGGAACTTTGGGTTATCCGTTTTTAGTGGGAGAGATTGACCATTTTCTGAAAACTGGGGAGGAGTTGTCTGCACCTACCCCGATTGAGCGATTGGAATGTGCGAAGGAGCATTTACGCGGGTTGTGGGAGTACAAAGGCGATCGCGGAGTCCAACAGGCGCGAAAGCATTTGACCTGGTATGTGAAAGGGTTTTACGGTGCTTCAGAACTCCGGGATCAGTTAGCGAGAGTGGAGTCAGTCACCCAAGGATGCGAGTTAATCGATCGCGCGATCGCCCAACAACAAACAAC
>NZ_JAFLQW010000564.1 GCF_017313335.1 Phormidium pseudopriestleyi FRX01
CCTGCGCGCTTATGACTTCGTGTCTCAGGAACTGCGGGCTGCGGAAGACCCGGAATTTGAAACCTTCTACACCAAGAATATTCTTCTGAATGAAGGGATTCGGGCTTGGATGGCTCCGGTTGACCAGCCTCACGAAAACTTTGAGTTCCCTGAAGAAGTTCTACCTCGCGGTAACGCTCTGTAGAAAATTTGATTGCAGATTTTTGATTTTGGATTGGATTTAATTTAATTCACCTCTAAAACCTAAAATCTAAACAAGCGATATCATCTGTTGTCGATCGCAATAAAGAGGTTCTCATCCGTGCAAACATCTTTCAATAGTTCGCTGGTCATGGGCGGACGTGACCAAGAAACCTCCGGGTTTGCCTGGTGGTCTGGAAACGCCCGTCTAATCAACTTATCCGGTAAACTCCTGGGCGCTCACGTTGCTCACGCTGGATTAATTGTCTTCTGGGCTGGAGCAATGACTTTATTTGAAGTCGGACACTTCATTCCTGAAAAGCCGATGTATGAACAAGGCTTAATCCTGCTGCCTCACCTAGCTACCCTAGGTTGGGGTGTGGGTCCCGGTGGAGAAGTCATCGATACTTTCCCCTACTTTGTCGTTGGTGTTCTACACCTGATTTCTTCTGCAGTTCTCGGTCTCGGTGGTATCTACCACGCCGTTCGCGGACCAGAAACCTTAGAAGACTACTCTTCTTTCTTCGGGTATGACTGGCGCGACAAAAACAAGATGACCACCATCTTGGGCTTCCACCTGATCGTTCTCGGATTGGGTGCCTTGTTGCTGGTGCTCAAAGCCATGTTCTTTGGTGGCGTGTATGACACCTGGGCACCCGGTGGCGGTGACGTTCGCGTAATTACGAACCCAACTCTGAACCCCGCTGTGATATTCGGTTATTTAGTGAACGCTCCCACCGGCGGAGAAGGCTGGTTAATCGGAGTCGATAACATGGAAGACATTATCGGCGGTCATATTTGGGTTGGCTTCACCTGCATTATTGGCGGTGTATGGCACATCCTCACCAAGCCTTTTGGTTGGGTGCGTCGCGCCTTCATCTGGTCTGGAGAGGCTTATCTGTCCTACAGCTTAGGCGCTCTGTCCCTGATGGGCGTGATTGCTTCTGCCTTCGTTTGGTTTAACAACACAGCTTATCCCAGCGAATTTTACGGCCCCACCAACGCTGAATCTTCTCAGGCTCAAGCCTTCACCTTCTTGGTTCGTGACCAACGCTTAGGTGCCAGCATCGGTACTGCCCAAGGCCCAACGGGTCTAGGTAAGTATCTGATGCGCTCTCCTACCGGGGAAATCATCTTCGGTGGTGAAACCATGCGCTTCTGGGATTTCCGTGGCCCCTGGCTGGAACCCCTGCGTGGACCGAATGGCTTGGATCTGCGTAAGCTGAAAAATGACATTCAACCCTGGCAAATCCGTCGGGCGGCTGAGTACATGACTCACGCTCCTAACGGTTCCATCAACTCTGTGGGTGGGATCATCACTGAAGCTAATGGCTTCAACTATGTGAACCCCCGCGCTTGGTTGGCTGCTGCTCACTTCATCTTGGGCTTCTTCTTCTTAGTCGGTCACCTCTGGCACGCTGGACGCGCTCGCGCTGCTGCTGCTGGATTTGAACGCGGTATTGACCGTGAAGATGAGGCAGTGTTGGCAATGACTGAACTCGATTAATTTCTCCTGGATTAAAGGATGAATTTCGACTAATCAGTTCATGATTAGAGGCTCCTGCATATAGCAGGAGCTTTTTTGTTAAAAAGATAATCTAAAAATGTTGGAGAAGTGGGATTTCCTATTACAATAAAATAAATGGCACTGGTGTAAATTGACATATTCCAATTCAAAAACTTAACATTTAACCGGATATTATTTATGTCTAATTCTGATTTGTTTGATGACATGGAATGGACGGAAGAAGCTAAAATCAAGCTCAAGAATATCCCTTATTTCGTCCGATCGCAAGCAAGGCAACGAATCATACAGTTGGCGCGAGAGGCCGAACTGGATGTGGTGACGCCGGAAATTGTGGAAAAGGCGCGGTTGGAATTTGGTCAGTGAGGGATAGAGTCGGGTTTTTTCCAACCGGACTGAATTTCCAGGTTTGCCGGTTTGGGTTGAGGCATTAATCGTTTCCCAAATTGGGCATAAAGGGCCGGAATCACTAACAGAGTTAAGGCGGTAGAGGTAAATAACCCCCCCAAAACTACAATGGCTAAGGGTTGTAAAATCTCATTCCCTGCGCCGGTGGCGATCGCCAAGGGAAACATCCCCAATGCCGAGGTTAAAGCGGTCATCAAAATCGCATTCACTCGGTCTAGGGAACCGTTGATAATCACATCTTTCAGCAACATTCCCTCGGCAAATTTCGTGTTGTAATTATCAACCAGTAACAACCCATTGCGGACCGCTACCCCAAATAAAGTAATAAATCCAATCAGCGAGGCAATAGAAATCACGCCGCCAGTTAAGGCAATGGAGATAATTCCCCCAACTAATGCTAAGGGTAAATTCACCATAATCGCGATGGTTGCGGGGAGCGATTGTACCGAGAAAAACATCAGCACAGCAATGGCGATCGCAGCTAAAATACTAAACCACAATAAGCTACTACTCGCCCGTTGTTCTGATTCAAATTGTCCGCCATATTGGATAAAATATCCTTGGGGCAAGGTCACTTTTTCCTGAATTTGACCTTGAATATCGCCGACAACACTGCCTAAATCTCGATTAGCCACATTTGCCGAAACCACAATCAGCCTGGATACATTTTCCCGATTGACAACATTAGCTCCCATGCCGTAACTTAAATTGGCAACGGTTCGGAGTGGGATAATCTCTCCGGTTGGCGTAGAAATTGGAATTGCGCCCATTGCATCTAAGCTATTGCGAGCATTGTCAGTCAAGGTGATAAAAATATCAATCAATTGTTGATTTTCTGGCACTTGAGAAACAACCTGACCATTGAGCGCGGTTTCGACAACTTCTGACAATTGTTCCATTGTTAAACCATAAGTTGCTGCCGCTTGCCGGTTGTATTCAATTTGGATTTGGCGAATGGGGAGTTGAGGTTCCAGTTGCAAATCTACCACCCCAGAAATCGGCGCGATCGCATCTCGAACCTGTTCACCAATGCGGCGGAGTTCCGTTAAATCTGGCCCAAAAATTTTGACAGCGATCGCACTTCTGACTCCCGAGAGCACTTCATCCATGCGGTGAGAAATAAATCCGCCAATATTTGGCGCAACACCGGGCAATTTGAGGAAACTTTCGCGGAGGTTTTGAACACTATTTTCTCGGTCTTTTAACGCCAAATCACTGAGTTCTACATCCACATGAGCCATACTCACTCCGGCACCATCTGCATCTCCAGGAGTTCGTCCAGCGCGGACTTGTACCCAGTCATAAAGGGGATTGTTTTGAAGTGATTTGGACAGGACAATACCGGCGCGATGGGTCATATCTAGGGAGACTCCGGGATATAAAACCATTGAGTTGACCATTGATTTTTCCCGAAATTCTGGTAGAAAAACTTGTCCCAAAGTGGGAACGATCGCCAGGGTTGCCACTAAACTAGCGAGGGCGATTGCCAGAATAATTTGGGGCGATCGCAACGATAGATTCAGCAACGGGCGATACAGTCTTTCTGCTAACCGGGAAACAAAAGTCCCTTCCTGGGGGAGAGTTTGATCCGCTAACAGAATGGCACAAAGGGCGGGGGAAAGGGTCATGGCGACAAGGGTAGAGGCGGCGATCGAGAGTAAATAAGCCAACCCCATTGGCACAAAAATCCGTCCTTCCACCCCGGTTAAACTAAAAATAGGCGCAAACACCACAATGATAATCACAGTGGAGAAAATCACCGCCAGCCGCACTTCAACGGAGGTTTCATAAACCACTTGCAAGGGATGTTTAGGATGACCTTGAGCTTGATTCTTTCGCAGTCCCCGATAGCAGTTTTCCATATCCACGATCGCATCATCTACGACAGAACCAATGGCAACGACTAATCCCCCCAAAGTCATCGTATTAATGCCCAATCCCAAGGCTTTCATAAACAGTAAGCCAATTAATAACGAGAGAGGAATGGCACTTAAGGTAATCACTGCGGTGCGCCAATTCATCAAAAATAGCAGCATTATCACCGAGACAATGATGATGCCTTGAATCAGAGAACCGCTGACATTGCCAATGGCAGAATCAATGAAGTTGGACTGGCGAAAGGTGCGGGCAATTTGGATATCCGCAGGAAAGGTTTCCTGTAGCGATCGCATCCGGGATTCTACCGCTTTTGTAACCGTCGGTGTATCCATATTAGGCTGTTTATTAATCATCATCACCACAGCGGATTGTCCATTAAAACTGGCATCGCCCCGTTTGAGGGCTGATCCGGTTTTCACCTCTGCCACATCTTTGAGTAAAATCGGCAAGCCTTCTTCTACTTTGACCACCGATTCTTGTAAATCTTCGATGGATTTAACCTGACCAATTCCCCGGACTAATAATTCCTGACCCCCACCAATCAAAAACCCACCCGAGGCATTGGAATTAGCACCTCTAGCGGCTTGGGCGACTTCCGTCAGGGATACATTCAGCGATCGCAATTTAGCCGGATCAACCAGCACTTGTGACTGTCGTTCCTCACCGCCATACACCGTAATTTGGGTCACCCCTGGCACCGATAAAAGTTGCTGGGTGAGGGTAGTATCGACGAAATGCCGGAGGTCCATTAAGGAAGTTTGCCCTTCTTCCGTTACGGTAAAGGCATATTGCAAAATGGTGGCTAAAGGGGAAGCTAAAGGGGAAATTTCTGGGGTATGAACCCCGGCAGGAAGTTGATTAGTAATCTGTTGAAGTCGTTCGGTAACCGCTTGTCTTGCCTGATAAATATTTGCATTGGGGTCAAATACAACTTGGACCATTGAGAGTCCAACTTTGGAGGACGATCGCACGGTTGTGACTCCCGGCAAACCATTAACGGCAGTTTCAATGGGAACGGTAATTTGAGACTCCACCTCCTCCGGTGCCAATCCAGCCGCTTGAGTTTGAATATCGACTTGAGGGGGTGCAAATTCAGGAAATACATCCAGAGGCATTTGGGTAATGGTGAAGATTCCCCAAACGGTGACAAAAAGGGCACAAATGACGATAATCCACCGTTGAGTAATCGAGTTTTTTAGGATTAGATTGAGAATTGAATTCAACATTTGCTACCTCAACTATCTCCCTTGTCATCAGAAAAGACGTTCTTTTTTTTCCGGGTACTGATTAAGGCGATCGGGGTTGCCAAGAGTACGACTGCGATCGCGATACCGACTAACCAACCCATCGGAAATCCGCTTTCGGCTGGGGTGGTTGCCAGAGGTTGTTGGGCCATTTCCAGGGGTTGAGGGGCCGGATCGTCAATCAAGGGGGTACTCTGGGTGACTACGGGTTCTGGAGTGGCGGCAGTATCCGGGGTTTGGGTTTTGCGAGATTCGGCATAGAGAGATAAACTGCCTTGGGTGACGAGATTTTCCCCCACGGATAATCCATCCATGACTTCAATTAGTTCCGCTTGAGTTGCGCCGGTGGTAATGGGAACAGGTTCATAGAAGTTTTGATATTGGACAAAAACGAGTTGCTGGTTATCTGCATTCACTAAGGCAGTGATGGGGACCAGGATGCTGGCGCTACCATCTGTAGCTGGGGCGATGGGAGTGACGACAATGCCTAACATTTGGTCGATTTCCGGGTTCACTTCTACCCGTTCAATCCCGCCGGTGGCTTGGAATTCATCCCCATGTCCCACATGGGATAAAGCCAGTTTGGGGAGAGAGAAAAGAACCGTTGTGATCAGGATAGTCCGAATTAAAGATTGATGTGAGTAACCCATGATTCCCTCGCTGTAGGGGATAAAAATCCTCCCTAGTCTGGCAAAGGGTAGATGAAATTGAGATGAAATGGAACTGCGTTGGTTAAACTTGGTTAAAATCAAGCCTGTAGTTAATTAACTAAAGAGAAATGAGAATTCTGCTGGTGGAAGATGAGGAGTAGGGTGGGCATTGCCCACCGAACAGAAGGTGGGCAATGCCCACCCTACAATTGCTATTTTATTTTTTGGAGGCATTGCCCACCGAACAGAAGGTGGGCAATGCCCACCCTACAATTGCTATTTTATTTTTTGGAGTTACCTAAAGAGAGATGAGAATTCTGCTGGTGGAAGATGAGGCGGATTTAGGACGGGCGATTAAGCAGGTGTTAGTCAATGAAAAATATGTCGTAGATTGGGTTCAGGATGGGGTTCAGGCGTGGGACTATCTGGAAAGTCAGTGGACTGATTATACTGTGGCGATCGTGGATTGGCTGCTGCCGAAGTTATCCGGGTTAGGGTTATGTCAGCGATTGAGATTGCATCAAAATCCGTTACCCGTGTTGATGTTAACGGCGTTGGGACAGCCGGAAAATCGGGTGGCGGGACTGGATGCTGGGGCGGATGATTATTTGGTGAAACCGTTTGTGATGGAAGAATTACTGGCGCGTTTGCGTGCACTCCAGCGGCGATCGCCTCAACTCCAACCCCAAACCCTGACGGTGGGTGGATTTACCTTAGATTATGGCAATAATGTCCTCTGTTTCGGGTTGAGTCAACCGCCTCAACTGATTCCGTTAACGGTGAAAGAATTTCAACTGTTTGCCTATTTGATGCAAAATTGCGATCGCATCATTTCCGGGAGTAAGATTCGGTATCAACTCTGGGATTTGGATGAGGAACCGATTAGCAATGTGGTAGCGGCACAAATGCGATTATTGCGGCGCAAGTTAGCCAATTATAATTGTCCTTGTCCCATTGAAACCATTCCGGGTCAAGGGTATCGATTTAATACGTCTCGGTGAGTCTTTCCGGCAATGAATAGTCATCAATTATTTCGCCGTAGTCGGTTCCGTCTCGCCTTTTGGTATGCCGGGGTGATGGCGGTGATTTTGAGTTTGTCGGGGTTGAGTTTGTATCGATCGCTGATTCAGTCGAATTGGGAGGCAATGGAACGGGAAATGGAGTCGATCGCCGGGACGTTGCATGATAGTTTGGAACCGATGTTACCGCCTTCTGGGGAAGCGACAACGGTTTTGAAGCGGATTTTGCCGGAACTCTGTGTGGCGGGGGAATCTTGTAATATCAGTCCGACGCTAATTCAACGCCATACCATCGGAATTAGCGATCGCAATACTTACTATATTCGGCTGTTTAATCACCAAGGCAAACTCCTGGCTTTTTCTCCAACTCCCCCCCTGGGCATTTCCCGAACATTCCACCCTGAACCCTGGCAAACGTTTCAGAGTTCCCAGGGGATTCGCTATCACCAATTTACGATTATTTTACATAATCATGATCCGAGTGAGTCTTCCTCCCTGCATCATTCTCATCCATCTTGGGGATACTTACAAATTGGCCGAACTTTAGCAGCATTTGATGGGGAAGTTCAGCGGATGCGATGGATTTTAGGGATGGGATTTTCCATTGCATTAGGGTTGGTGATGATTTCGAGTTGGTGGTTATCGGGATTAGCTATACAGCCGATTTACCAGTCTTATCAGCAACAGCAACAGTTTACGGCAAATGCTGCCCATGAATTGCGATCGCCTCTAGCGAGTCTGTTAGCGACGGTAGAGGCAATTTTACGATTACCCCCCTCAAATCAGTCGGAAATTCCCATCATGCTGCAAACGGTGGAGAGGCAGGGACGGCGGTTGAGTCATTTAATTTCTGATTTACTCTTGTTAACCAGTTTAGAGCAAAATTCATCCCCAACGCCGTTTAAGTCTTGCTGTTTAAATGATTTAATCAGTGATTTGACCGAAGAATTTTTAGAATTGGCAATCCTTGCTGAACTGGATCTGGTGAGTCATATTCCCGATGTTGATATTTATGTGTTAGGACATGAATCCCAACTTTATCGGTTGGTGTCTAATTTAATTGCCAATGCGATTCAATATACGCCGAGTGGGGGTAAAGTTGTGATTGAGTTAACTCGGCGCGATCGCCTTGCGGTGATTACGGTAAAAGATACAGGAATTGGCATTGCATCGGGAGAACAAACCCGAATTTTTGAACGGTTCTACCGTGTGGATAGCGATCGCAGCCGTAAAACTGGGGGAACTGGATTGGGTTTAGCAATTGTCCAGGCGATCGGCAAAAAACATCAAGCTAATCTTACCGTAGAAAGTCAGTTAGGATCCGGCAGCATTTTTAGAGTAGAATTAGCAATTTCTTCGGTTAAATTTCTCATCCCTCGCGATTTAATGCCGATAAAATCGCCTGCTGACTAACGGTTTGATAAATGCTAGTTAATGACTGCATCACCGCTTGTCTCGTTGCTGCCGGTTTTATCGGAATTGGTCCTAAAACATCTAACACCGTTTCACTACTGGGCGCAGGGGCAATCACCACTAATCCAGATTCTAACTGGTCGTCATACTGCCAAAACTTCTCTACTTTTAGAGGAGATTTATGCAGTTTTGATTTATGTTCTTTGACTTTAGATTCCGCTGGTTCTGCATTCGTATCCGTCCCTCGAATCTGCCGTAATGCCGCGAGAATTTGGGCTTGGGTGCGTCCCCGTAATTGAAAGAGTACAAATGGGTCATCACTAAAGCGATCGCCTAACAAATAATACACCGCTGCAATATGTTTACAGGGATTGGCTTTATCCGGACAGCTACAACGGGAATTGACTTGTTCCAGGGTAAAGGGAAACAATCTTACCCCATTAGCAGCAAACACTTCTTCGATGTTTTGTGGCATTTCCCCTGAGAGGAGTTTTGCTGAAAAAATTGCCCGTTCTGCCATCGCTTGAATCACATAATTCCAATCTTCATCGGTTAATGGATCTAACCAGAGAGACACTTTATACGGTTCCGGATCCGTACCTTGGACTTGTGCTAGTACCTTTTGTCCTTCAAAGTCGATACTCAGAACATTTCCCTCTCTAGCGTAGACTCTTGCCCGTTCTAAACGCTTTTTAAAGCGATAGGAATTGAGCAAGTCTAGCCATTGTTGGGTCCACCATTCTTTATCCGGTTGGGTGTAATTTGTCATTTGTTTTTTGTCATTGGTCATTGGTCATTGGTCATTGGTCGTTGGTCATTGGTCGTTGGTCATTTGTCATTTGTCATCTTCATCGATGACGGCGTTGCGATCTAGGATGAGTAAGTTTCGTAAATTATCGCTATTTAAGTCTGATAACCATTGTTCTCCTGCCCCTACAACTTGTTCGGCTAACTCTTTCTTACTCTCAATCAAATCATGAATTTTCTCCTCTAATGTGCCGGTACTGATGAATTTATGCACTTGCACATTTTGAGTTTGTCCAATTCTAAATACTCGGTCTGTAGCTTGGTTTTCCACAGCAGGATTCCACCATCGGTCATAGTGGAATACATGATTAGCGCGGGTTAAATTCAAACCCACCCCACCAGCTTTGATGGATAATATCATAATCGGTGGTCCTTGGGGGTCTAGTTGGAAGCGATCGACCATTTCTTCCCGTTGATTTTTGCGGGTTCCCCCATACAAAAATAGAATTTCTCGTCCTAATTTTTGGGAGAGATAGGGTTGCAGAAGTTTCCCCCATTCGGCAAATTGGGTGAAGATTAAGCCCCGATCGCCTTCCGCCAGCATCTCTTCTAACATTTCCTCTAAGCGCACCAATTTACCCGATCGCGAGGGTTCATTCAGAGTCTTTTCTTTTAAAAACTGGGCTGGATGATTGCAAATTTGTTTCAATTTAACCAACAAAGCCAAAATCAAACCATGCCGCTGAATGCCTTCTGCCGCATCAATTCCAGCTAGGGTACTATCCACGGTTTGCTGATAGAGTTGCGCCTGTTCCACAGACAGTCCACAAAACACTGGATTCTCCTGTTTTTCCGGCAAATCTTGAATGATGGTTTTATCACTTTTGAGGCGACGCAAGACAAAGGGACGAACCAGCGATCGCAATGCCTCCAAAGAATCTGTATCCCCATATTTCTCAATGGGTGTGGCAAAACGCCGTTGGAAAAATTGTCGGGCCCCCAAATAACCCGGATTTAAAAAATCCATAATTGACCACAATTCTTGCAGTCGGTTTTCTACCGGAGTTCCCGTTAAAGCAATCCGAAACGGTTGGGTTTCTACATCAATCAAATCTCGGACCGCTTTCGACTGTTTCGCCTGGGAATTCTTAATATTTTGAGCTTCATCTAAAATAATCCCATCCCAGGGAATACTCCGCAATTCTTTTTCATCGCGATAAACCAGGGGATAACTGGTAATCGCTAAATTTTTGCCTTCTAAGGCTTTAGCAAAGGCTTTCCCCTTTGCCCGTTTATCCCCATGATGAACCATGACTTTGAGCTTGGGTCCAAATTTTTTAATTTCTCGTTCCCAGTTGCCTAAGACGGAGGTAGGACAAACTAATAATACTGGATTATTTAACTCGTTTTGGTCTTGCAAATACAGGAGGAATGCAATAGTTTCAATAGATTTACCTAATCCCATATCATCGGCCAAACAAGCGCCTAAACCCCATTTTTGCAAGAAAGCCAACCAACTGACGCCGCGTAATTGGTAAGGTCGCAGTTCGCCTTTGAAATTGGCAGAAACTTCTAAATCTTCTAGCGATCGCTTGTTGGTAATGGTATTGAGTAATTCCTCCAGATGTCCCCCGGCTTCAAATTTAACCACCGGGAGTTTCTCCATGACCTGGGTATCTCCCGTTGCCAACCGCAAGGCATCTTCTAAGGTTAGAGACATCTGATTTTTGCGGGATTTGAAAAAGTCCGAGGCGGCGCGAATATCTTGGTCTCGCAGTTCCACCCATTCTCCATTAATTTCAACTAAAGGAGAATTCAGGGCAGTTAATCGGTCAAATTCTTTCTTTGAAATTGTTTGTCCACCAATGGTTAATTCCCACTTGAAATTCAGGAGATTTTGTAAACCCAATCCTCCTTGAGGACGAGTCGGACTCTCGGCGCGAATTGATAATCCTAAGCGAGTCGCCCAACCGTCCCGAGGGGAGAGACTTTCGGGTAAAATGATGCCTAATCCACTATCTTCAAAACGCCAAGTGACGGATTTAATAAAGTGATAGGCTTGTAGAGGCGCGATCGCACAAGATTGGGGACATTGCGTATCTAAACTCGCTTCCAAGGGGGGAAATAGGCGGGAGGCTAATCCTAATCCCCGCAATAAAGTTTCCTGGGGTTGTTCAATAGTTCGACCTTGATATACAAACTGTTCCACTGGATTGTTCCAGATGGTTTTGGCATCGACTAAACAGTAAGCATCATCGACGGATTGCAAGAAATATTGTAGAGTCCAGCGATTATCGCCGTATTCTGGGGGGACGAGTTCAAAAGCGGCGCGAAACGGTTGCTGTCCGGCGAGATGAGGGGCGACTGGGGCGGTCCAGGTGGCGATCGCCGATTCAATTTTGGCGATCGCCTCCGGTTCCCCGGAAATCATCCCAGGTTCAGAAACTAACCCTTGCAGCCATTCTTTCACCGGGGAGACCAAATTTGGCATCGATTCCTCTCTAGCCGCCTTCCGGATGCGAATATCTAGGGCCTGAGAGAGAAATCCTTGCAGCAACTCTTGGGGTTCAGGGGGAAATTGGACCGCCAATTCCTCTAGGTCCCCGAGTTGATAGGTACGACAGGCGACTGGCATCTGTTTGCTGAAGCGGTTGAGGCGTTTGCGATCGGTGTCGCTATCGAGGAGGGGTTGCCAATGGGCGATCGCCCCTCCGGTTAGGGGGCGTTGGATTTGGGGGAGAAACTTACATCGCGCCTGGAGGTCCAAACTCCACCGGGCAATATGGGACCAAAAGCGCAAATCAGACCCAATAAAATTGTCTGCGGGGTCAAGAGTACCTAACGGCAAAGCCGATAAAAATGCGATCGCCTCTGAAGGATTGAGGCAGAGTCCCTCCACCTGCCAAGGATACAAAGCGAAGTCTTCTTCTGAGGGTTGACTGCCGGAATGGAGGGGAACTGGACCCTGAGTGGAAGTTAGAGAAGTTGGCAGGGCGATCGTCACCGTCTGCCAAGGATTAACCTCTAGTTTTGTGTCCTTTTTCTTGGCTTTTTTGCCTTTTGTGGGAGTCGGGTTCGCCCCCTCGGGCAATTCCCAGGACAAGCGATTTTGTGCGTTCAAGCTGTTGATAAATTCGATGAATTCCGCGGAACTCATCGCTAAAGGATGGGCGAGTACCTGACCGAAACTTGCCGTTTCATCGGGTATAAATCGCCGCCAAATTTCTCCCCAAATTAATAAATATTCACCGATTTGTTTGCCTTCGGTTGAATCCCCTGATTGAATCCAACTGCCATGTAAAATTGCCATGCCTGTGAAAAATCCTCTGACTACTGACGACTTATTATCAAATGGGTCTGTTTAAAACGCTTGGGTGAAATTTTAGATTAAAAAAGAGGGAATTGATAACAGTTGACCCAGGATAATTGAATGGAACGGGTTGTAATTTACCGGCGCAATTCAAATTCCCTGGAATCAGACTGGACTCAATTTAACATTTTTCGGGCAACCCAGACATCGAATTCAGGCCGATCGCATCTCGCCATGAACGGGGGTGAGCTTGGATGAACCCCCGGAGGCGATCGGCCCTCGGACTGCGGGCGATCGCCAGATTCCCCCTACCCGGGCCACTTCATCCGAGTCTGAGGGCATCCAAACCGAGTGAGTCCTGTCCCTGATCCGATGAAGATTTTACCGGATGGCGGGGATTATTCTCTGGGGTTTAAAGCTGCGATCGTGGGCTAAAATGGATCAATAAGGCTTGCTTAAGGGGAAGAGTACCCAAAGAAAGCATCCGCGCAGGGGCGGCGGACCCAAAGAAGGAAAGATGCACTCAAGCCCAAACCGCTGCGCTCATACCGGGCGACATCATCAGGGATCGTGGCGAAGTGTTACGATTGCCACAGAAAAGAAAAGAGAGCGAATTAGAAGGAAAAAGGACTGCATGAAAGAAATTGAAAAGTCAATATCCTTTGATGGACGGGATATTCGACTCACTATAGGGTTGTTTGCACCCCAGGCAGGTGGTGCAGTATTGATTCAGTCGGGAGATACGGCTGTATTCGTGACAGCGACCCGTTCTCAGGGAAGAGAGGGGATAGATTTTCTCCCCTTGTTGGTCGATTACGAAGAACGCCTCTATGCAGGGGGAAAAATTCCTGGGGGCTTCTTACGCCGGGAAGGAAGACCACCGGAAAAAGTCACCCTCACCTGTCGATTGATTGACCGTCCGTTGCGGCCTTTGATTCCCCAGTGGATTCGGGATGATATTCAAATTGTCGCCACAACCTGGTCAATGGACCCCCAAGTACCCCCGGATGTATTAGCGGTGACGGGTGCTTCGGTGGCGGTGCAGTTGGCCGGAATTCCCTTTTATGGTCCAATGGCAGCCGTGCGCGTCGGTTTGGTGGGCGATGATTTTATCATTAATCCCACTTATAAAGAAATCACCTCGGGAGATTTGGACCTGGTGGTAGCCGGGAGTCCCGATGGAGTGATCATGGTGGAAGCCGGTGCCAATCAGCTTCCCGAACAGGATATCATCGAAGCCATTGATTTCGGCTATGAAGCCACCTGCGATTTGATTCAAGCGCAGCGAGAAATCATGGAAGAGTTGGGAATTGTGCAGGTGATTGAGCCACCGCAAGAGGTTGATAAGACCCTGGAAACGTTCATTCAAGAACGAACAACAGACGGGATTAAAGAGATTTTGTCTCAGTATTTAGACAAAAACCTCCGGGATACGCGCTTAGATGAGATTAAAGACACCATCAAAGAGCAAATTGCCCAGATGCCCGAAGAAGAACCCGTCAGGGTTGCGGCAACTTCTGATAGCAAAGCGCTGGGGAAAGTCTTTAAAGAAGTCACCAAGAAACTGATGCGGCGGCAGATTGTGGAAGATGGCGTCCGCGTCGATGGTCGCAAACTGGACGAAGTACGGCCTGTCTCTTGTCGCGTGGGACTGTTGCCCCAGCGGGTTCATGGTAGCGCTTTATTTAACCGGGGATTAACTCAGGTGTTGTCCTTGGTGACCTTGGGAACTCCTGGAGATGCCCAAGATTTAGCCGATGACCTGCATCCGGAAGATGAAAAGCGGTATCTGCACCATTACAACTTCCCGCCGTATTCTGTGGGAGAAACTCGACCGATGCGATCGCCTGGACGCCGGGAAATTGGTCATGGAGCCTTGGCAGAACGGGCCTTACTTCCCGTCTTACCGGACTATACGGATTTCCCTTATGTGATTCGTGTTGTCTCTGAGATCCTCTCCTCCAACGGTTCTACCTCGATGGGGTCGGTTTGTGGTTCGACTTTGGGCCTGATGGATGCTGGCGTTCCCATCAAAAAACCTGTTTCCGGTGCGGCAATGGGTTTGATTAAAGAGGGAGACGAAATTCGGATTTTGACCGATATCCAAGGGATTGAAGACTTCCTCGGGGATATGGACTTCAAGGTAGCTGGGACCGACACGGGGATCACTGCCTTGCAGATGGATATGAAAATCTCCGGGTTGCCGATGGAGACGATCGCGGCGGCGATTCAGCAAGCGAAACCCGCACGACTGCATATCCTGGAAAAAATGCTGGGAACGCTTGATACTCCTCGCGAGGAACTCTCACCCTACGCGCCACGCCTATTAACCATCAAAATTGACCCCGAATTCATTGGCATGGTGATTGGACCCGGCGGTAAGATGATTAAGAGCATTACCGAGGAAACTGGTGCCAAAATCGATATCCAAGATGATGGAACCGTCACAGTTTCGGCGATCGAAAGTGAAAAGGCACAGCGTGCGGTGACGATTATCCAAAACATGACCCGCAAGTTATCTGCTGGGGATGTTTATTTGGGTGCGGTTACTCGGATTATTCCGATTGGTGCGTTTGTGGAATTCCTCCCTGGAAAAGAAGGAATGGTTCACATTTCTCAGATTGCAGATTATCGAGTCGGCAAAGTTGAGGATGAACTCGCCGTGGGTGATCAAGTCGTGATTAAAGTCCGCGATATTGATAACAAAGGTCGGATCAATCTCACTCGTCTGAACATTCATCCCGATGAAGCACAAGCTGCTCGGGAAGCAGCAGGACTCGTGTAGAAAAGTCTAGCTTTATCCCTCCAATTTGACCTGGAGGGGTCGCTTATGGCCTGCCTACAGGGAGTATCCTGGGTGATAAGTGAGAGTGGGTGATAGAAAGCTTCTGATATCAGAAGCTTTTTGCATTTCAAAAAAAGCGATCGCCATTCTCAGAGTACAACAGAAACCCCACCCAGGATATCCCAGGGCGGTGGGGTTCATGCCTAACCCGTAAATTAAACCACAACGGTGAGGGTGGACCTAATCCAACCTTACTCGTCGCACCAATCTTCCCGACCTAACAAGTCACAGATGCGATCGCGCAGCAAAAAATCATGGTGTTCTAACTCTAGCTCGATGTTTCCCCATTCGCGAGCGGGAATGTACTTGCAAAGGGTATAAATCGGCTGTTGGCGGCTGAGTATGCCTTGTTTGACCAGTTGACGAGCTTCTTGTTTGATAAAGCCTATGGTATATGAGATAGTAGCTTGAACCATATTGAAAACCGCTATCCCCTTTAGGGTGGTAGGAGAGTTACTTAATTTTATATTTAAAATGGCTGTTTCGGCTACAAATTGATCCCAAAATCATCCCAGAACCATAACAATTTCTATAGACTTTTATCAATGGGAATCAGAATATAAGATCCGGCGCTTCCTAGGAAAGTCCCGCTGAGGGTGATTAAGGGTGATTCCACCGAATTTTTGTAGTGAGCACTTCCATCATTTCTTCATTAAAATTAATACAACTCATCAAGGATGAGTAACACAAAACTCCTGACTTAGAGTCGAGAGTCACCCGGGAGGCCCTAAACAGCCCACGGCCCCACTCAGATTTTTGGCGACTTTTTAGCAAGATTGGCGTGAAACGATCCCAATTCGCTTTACAATTTTACCGAGAATCGGCGTAAAGCCCCCGGATTTATCCGTGGGGATATGAGCCGACTGTGTTAAAATAGTAAAAGCGAGTAAGAATAATCATCTGCGTGATTATTGCATTCTAGTCTTCGGTGAAATTCCGGCACAGTAAGTCACTACTGCCTTGAGCAGCAAGCCTATACAACTGACAAGCAATATCAGAATGCAGAGCGTACCTACCTGGCTTAGTGGTGAATTCCGAAAGCAAGAACAATAAAGAAGTAAGCCAAATTGCATCATCTCTTTTTTCGGGGATAGTTGTTTTGATGGTCTAGCGGGATACTTGAATGTCCCACTGTCGCCCTTTGGGGTAGGCAGGAATCCCCCGGCTTTAGACGTGGGGAGGTTCAA
>NZ_JAFLQW010000270.1 GCF_017313335.1 Phormidium pseudopriestleyi FRX01
AACGACTGAAGTCGTTACTACAAAAGGGGGATAATGACTTGAGTCAATCTCCCCCACCTGCCTCAATCCCTCCGTATAACTACCAACAAGGCCCTCCGTATCGTTACGGAGAAATGATTGATGTCAAATACGGATGTTTTAAAACACTGGAACCGTTAAGCTGTAGCATATAGAGAAAGTCAGCCTTTCTATGGGTTGAAAAGGTAAAATCAGGAATTGCCTCTCGGTTGTGGAGGGTATTGAGAACCTTAATTATTTTATTGGGTTTCGTCAATTTATCAACTTAATGATTCAATTCATGAAAGTTAATCGCTGAATTTTATGGCAAGGGGGGAGGAATTAATTTGAGAGGACAAGAACCAGAGTTTTCCGGTAGGTAATTAGCTGCTAATTACCAGATAGTTTGTCAAAAGAACGCTGCTCTTACCTGGAGGTAGTGGACCGAGGTTTTAGGAGGGGCCGGGTTTTAAAGTTAGTTTTGTGAACTGCGAAAGACCAGATTTAAAAATTCAGCCAGATGGCTGATGCGATCGCCCTAGGCAATGGAGTCATCATGTAACTATACTCTCTCACCGGATTGACATGGATTAAGTAATTTTAAATACAAAGTTTCCCGTGATGCTTTATCGCCAATTGTTAAAAAATCCTAAATTGTTAAGAAATTGTTATAAAACAGAAGGGTCATCTTCCCGAATGTTATAATTGTAACACTATTAACTTTAGCTACTAGATAAAATAGAAAAACATTAAGGTTTGAACATGAGGATATGAATTGATAAAAAATCAGAAGAGCCAGGGAATTCAAGCACTTTAATGCCAACAATTGTTTAGCATATTTATGCAAACTAGAGACAGCAATCTGCTTTAAAAACTAAGAAAGATTCTTGTAAAATTTAAGTCTAAATATAGAGAGAGTCATGGTAGAAAACAAGACAATTCAGCCGCAAAAACAAGAGAGTATTCGCAGTGCAGCAGCCCAGCTTGTTGGGTCGCCGACTAAGGCATTGCAAAAAATCGTGATCAACAATCTATCCGGGCGACTGACGATTCGCGATACGTCGGACCCTTCCGTCTTTTGGCGGGTCTATTTTGGTAATGGCAAGGTGCATTTTGCCAGTAGCCTAACGGGATATAAAGAGCGCCTCAGTTATTATCTCTCTCGCTTTCTACCGGAACTGAAAGAGCTTTCCCTAGAAGGGTTTAAGTCAGATTATCAGGCAATTTGCCATTACTGGAAAGCCGGAAAAATTCCCTTACAACATGCGCGGGAAGTCTTATTTAAACTAACCCAAGAAGCATTGGTGCAGGTCCTCAATTTACCCCAAGCGGGACTGCAATTTGAAAAGACGGTGGGACTAGACCCAATTCTGCTATCTCTGCCCTTGAAGCAGACGATTTTACCGATGCGGGAAGCAATTGGGAAGTGGGGAAAAATTAGGACAGAAATTGCCTCGCCGTTTCAGAGAATTTTTATCAGGAATTTAGAGCAAATTCCTAAACTGCTTTGGCCGACGTTTAAAAATGTTGAAGGGATTAAACGGCTGATTGAAGTTTTAAATCGCGGTGGGTGTCTGTATGAAGTGGCCCAAGGGTTAAAAATTGATGTTTTGTCTTTAGGACTGTTACTACAACCCTTGGTGCAAGCGGAAGCGGTTGGGGTGAAGCCCTATCAGTCGGAAAAAGTAGAAAATGGGCCGATTATTGCCTGTATTGATGATAGTAAAACAACTCAGCGGCACGTTCGTGCGATTTTGCAGGCGGGGGGATACCGCTGTTTGATGTTAACGGAACCGGCGAAAGCGTTAACGACTTTGGCGCGCTATAAACCGGCGTTGGTGTTGATGGACATTAATATGCCCGAAATTAATGGCTATGAACTCTGCCGGATGTTGCGCCAGTCGAGTTTGTTGCAGGAAATCCCGATTGTGATGTTGACGGGACGGGATGGGCTCATCGATAAAATGCGATCGCGGATGGTGGGAGCGAATGATTATATCACCAAACCCTTTGATGCCCAACAACTCTTGAAGGCGATCGAAATGCAGTTACTCGGCACGGCAGATTCTGAAAAAGAAACGATTCTGCAAACTGGCTGATTTAACATCATTTCCCCGGGGAATGAACTATCGTAATCTATAGCAAGCAGATTGGAACTAGCCATTCAAAGTGCGATAGGATAACCGGGAAAATGCTCATAACGTATGCAGGTTTGCAATTAAGCCCCAAGGTACAAGTCGTGGTGCCGATGGCGCAAGTGGTAGAGGAAATTGCCCGATCGCGACGGCAAATTTGTCCGATCCCCGGCGTTCCCGAGGCAATTTTAGGGGTAGTCAATACCGGAGGTAAGCTGCTGTGGGTGATTGATTTGGCTGATTTTCTGACCGAGGTTTTGGGACTGACGCGCCGATCGCACTCGCGAGGGGATGAGTTAACTTTGGTCGTGATTCGCCAGGACCCCACCCCAGAACCGGACCCCCAGGAGGAAGAATCCACCGTCACTCCTTTAGCTTGTGTCGTCTGCGATCGCCTCGTCACCCTCACCCTCAACTCCACCCACTTTACACCCATTCCAGAACCCTGGAAATCCCTACTCCGTCCCCTGTTTTCCGGTTTAATCTGGATCTCACCCCCCAGCGATGCCGCGCCGCGTCGGTTTCCGGTGGGATTGCTCCAAGTGAGCGCCCTATTTGACGCCCTCAGTCGTTACAGTACCCCAACTGCCGGAGAATTTCGATGATAGCATCCCATCGCGAAGCCTCTGTGCCAGAAAATCACCGCCTCGACTCCCCAGCGATCGCCAACATCAACCCAGAAGCTCGCCACTGCTTCCTCCATGAAGAAGCACCGGAATGCTTACTCGCCTTAGAACAAGGGATTCAGTGCTTAAGCAGCAAAGCCGCCACTCAGGAGAACCTATCCGCTGCCTTCCCTGACCTGATTCGCGCCGCCCATACCCTCAAAGGCGGTGCCGGAATCGTCGGGTTACAGCAACTCTCCCACTTGGCACACTATCTCGAAGAGTTATTAATCGCCCTCAATGATGGACGAGTCCCTCACTTACCCTCTGCCTACGAACTCTTATCTCTGAGTCTCGATCCCATCGGCGATTTACTCGTGAGTTCTTGGAATGGCAACGAGTCCCAAACCTCCGATCGCCGACTCCAGAACCTGATCGTAACCCTCGATCGCTTTGTCCAAGATTTACCCCCTCCGATTCAGGAGAGTTGGGAAGAAGAAGGCGCAGGGAAGGAATTCCCGAATACCACCGATTCCCCGGTGAACTCCTTTGTGAAAACTGCCTTGGAGGTGGATTTAGAGGACTGTCTGCAACGCCTGACGCGATCGCTGGCTGAATTCGCTGACAATCCCGCTTCCGCAGAACCCTCACTCAGTAACAGTCTCACCATTTTTTTAGAAGAATCCACTCTCCTGGGGGAAACCTTGGGGTTAGAGGGGTTAACTACCATCAGTCGGGAAATTTCTGACGCCCTCTCCCAGGAACAAGCGCCACCGGAACAGTTAGCACAACTCGCGATCACCCGAATTCGCACCTTCCGAACAGAAACCCTCACCCCCCAGTCCCCACAACCCAAAGCACTCTCACCCACTCAACCGGAATCCTCCCCATCCAGCATTTCTCCCCAATCAGAGGCAACCCGTTCCTCTATCCCAGAACGGTTTTTAAAATACCTAATTGTCAATCCTAATCCTGATCTGACACCGGCAAATCTCACTCTGCGAGTCCCCGTCACTCGCTTAGATCGGATGAGTAATACCCTGGGTAATTTAGTCATGGAATCCGATCTCCTCACCCTGGAACAAGAAAAACTCCAAACGGCGATCGCCACCCTCTCCCCATCCCCTTCAAACTTAGAGGCGATCGCCTCCGACATCCACCAAACCCTCGATCGCCTAAAAACATCCCTCAACGAACTGAACCGGGACCTCATCGACTCCCGACAGATTCCCTTTGGGGCGATCGCCGAGCGATTTATCACCCCCTTGGAAACCCTCCAACGACAGTATGGCAAGCAAGTCGAATTAGTCATCCAGGGAAAAGATAAACGGGTGGATCAACCGATTTTAGAACAATTACAAACCCCCTTAACCCATCTGTTTCGCAATGCCTTTGATCACGGGATCGAGTTAAAAGCGGAACGCAAAGCACTCGGCAAATCACCCACTGCTCAAATCACCTTCTCTGCCACCATTGAAGGGTCTCAACTGGTGATTACGGTGGAAGATGATGGACGAGGGATTGATCCCCAGAAGGTTTACAAACGTGCCTTAGCAATGGGACTGATTGATCCGGAAAAGGGGTTTTCTCAAACCCAATCTCTGGGGAATTCCAACCCGAGTGAGATTTTACAATTTCTGTTCACTCCGGGATTTTCTACGGCGTCTAAAGTGACAGATTTATCCGGGCGTGGGGTGGGGTTAGATATCGTGCAACATCAAGTGGCGCGACTGCGGGGAACCTTGCAGGTTGAGACGGTATTGGGACAGGGTACTAAGTTTACCATTGCTGTTCCCTTGACCTTGAGCCGGTTGTCAGTTTACTTGTGCCAATGTCAGGACTACAGGGTAGCAATTCC
>NZ_JAFLQW010000370.1 GCF_017313335.1 Phormidium pseudopriestleyi FRX01
AGTGCTACGACTTCAAAGCGATCGCACAAGAGTTCCGCCATCCCCCGCATCTCATCGCGACTGGACACGGTACTAAAGGCGGGCAGTAATAACAGAGGCATCCCCTGTCCCCGGGTTTGATATGCAACGGCGATCGCCTGGTTTTCGTAGTTCCACAGATACTCTTGTTTGGTCATTTGTCGGTTGTCATTTGTCATTTGTCATTTGTCATTGGTTGGTGGTTATTATATCTCGAATATAGAAAAATAGAAAAAAGTGCGTTTTATTTCCCAAAACGCACTCTCTATTTGCGGATGAAATGATTCAATTTTAACTCATTTTTCTGACTTGTTCTACGGTCAAATTCAGGGCTTCCGCCACCTGTTCTGGTGTCAACCCCATGCCTAATAAACGGGGGATAGCCTCTTGCTGCGATCGTTCCGCGCGATCGGCTCGTTGCCGTTCGACTTCGGCACGTTCTGTTCCCGTCAGTAACAGATTTCCTTGTTCATCCCACCACCTTAACCAGAGTTGAGTTTGATTTTGGTAACTGCCTTGCCACAGTCCTAATTCTACTCCCAAGAGAGAGATTTCATAATGTCCCCGGTCATTCGGTTCTAGTTTTTGATAATCATACCCCTTGTCTAAGTTATAAACTTCTAAATTTCCGGTGTGGATTTCATAAATTCCATAGTAAGGAATTTTGATGATTGTTTCATAAACCCAAAATTTACCCGGTTTTTCCCGAGGTCCACCTGCGGTTCTGTTGAGTGGCGTGCGATCGCGTTCTTCCTCGCCATTCCCCGAGGCAAATTCTAGGGCAATTAACGGTGAGGCATATTCTCTCCACAACACATAGGAACGGCGAATTTCACCGTCGAAGTTAGGCGGAACATTGGGAACGTAGAACCAATCCGGTGCCTCTGCGCCTTTTTCTGGGGGTTCAGTTTCTCGCCAATAAATGCCGCAATCTTGTCCGATCGCATATTGTCCATCGGGATGGATCCGTTCTAATACCGGACCAATAGAATCCGTGAGTAGAATGCTTTGGGGATGCTCCTGAAAGTTTTTCACAAATGTACCATCCGACTCGGGTAACTGGGTATGGTCGGGAAAGGGAGGTGGGATAATATAGGGGTCCAGGCTTTGTGTCATAGGTTCCCTCCAAGATTTTGCCTGATGTTCAGACTCTCTTTTGAGTATAGCGAACTGTGGCAAAATTTGGAGACTTTTTCCCTGTAGTGGGAGCATCTTGCTCCCTTGTTGTATTAGGGAGCAAGATGCTCCCACTATAGTCCCTTGAGTCCGACACCTCCTCTATAAAAAGCGGGTTTTATTTAGGAATTTGGGCGGTATCTTTTCAGGAATAGGCAACAGTTTCTTAATATTTTTACCTGAAATTACACCAAGCAATCCGCTAACTGTGCTTTAATTTGGGCTGGGTCTAAATTGCGTCCGATTAAAACCAGTTGAGTTTTGGGAGGTTCTAGCCAATCCTCTTGGTTCAAATCGTAGCGCGGGCCGCTCAGTTGAAAAACATGGCGGGCTTCACTTTCTGCAAACCATAAAATGCCTTTGGCTCGAAATATAGAGGTTGAGACTTTTTCCGTTAGAAAGGTTTCAAATTTCTTGACTGCAAAGGGGCGATCGCTTTCAAAAGAGACGGAGATAAACCCATCATTTTGTAAATGGTCGGAATGATGGTGATGATGCTCATGATGATGATGTTCCTCTGCCGCTGATTCATACTCTTGATAGGCTGCCTCATCAGTCAATTCCACATCCAAAATCAAGGGTAATGGCACTTCTCCATATTGCGATCGCAGCATTCTTGCCCCGACTTTCACTGTGCGAATATAGGATTCTAACTCCTCAATCTGTTCTGGGGGAGTTAAATCTGTTTTATTCAACAGAACAATATCCGCAAAGGCCACTTGTTTTAAAGCCGCTTCACTGTCGAAATGGTCTGGAGTAAAGGTGGAAGTATCCACCAAGGTTAATACTGAATCCAGTCGAGTCAGGTCTCGTAACTCAGTCCCGACAAAGGTGAGGATAATCGGCAACGGGTCAGCAATTCCCGTGGTTTCTATGACTAAGTAATCAATTTTTTCTTGTCGTTCTAGGATGCGGTAAACGGCATCGACTAAGCCATCATTAATCGTGCAGCAAATACAGCCATTGCTCAATTCTACCATATCCTCATCTAGGGAAACCAAAAGCTGGGAATCAATATTAATATCCCCAAACTCATTGACGAGAACCGCCACTTTTAAATCATGCTTATTCTTGAGGATTTGATTGAGCAGGGTGGTTTTACCACTGCCCAAAAAGCCGGTAATAATCGTGACGGGCATTCCTCGTTTGGGCAAGTCTAATTCAGGGATTGGGTTGGATGTTGTATTCATGGGTTTAGTCGGGGTGAAAATTGATAATAAATGTAACTCAGGACTTAGCGCTACAGACTGAACTCAGATAAGACGCTTTAATTCTCGGCAATAACATACAGGCTTGCTTTATTTTTCAGGGTTTGAAAAATATTGTAAAATCCGTTAGCCCGAGAAGGAGTTAGATTCACGTTTAAGCCCGTGTCTTGAATGAATTCTGGAGATAATCTGATAATGGTTTCAGGAGAAAGCCCACTTAACCCTTCAATCAACAAGCCCAGTAAGCCCTTGACGATTTGAGCATCAGAATCTCCTTGGAAAAATACCATTCCGTCCTCTAGGATTGCCGTAACATAGACTTGGGAAACACAACCGGGAACTTTGTTCTCTGGGACTTTTCCCTCTTCGGGAAAAGGGGGAAGTTTTTTGGCATACCATAAAAGCTGTTCATATCGCTTTTTTACATCAGAATGTCGCTGAAACCGTTGGACAATTCGAGCAAGTTTTTCGGGGATTTGTTGTTTGTCATTTGTCATTTGTCATTTGTCATTTGACTAGGGACTAGGGACTAGGGACTAGGGACTAAATCCTTGACCCGCAGTGGATTTAGACCATATAATTAACTCGCCACTCACACCGGCAGCGGCGATCGCCTCTCCTTGAGGATGCCATGCGACATTAGAAAATCCATCGGGTGCACCTTCTAAAAGTTGCCAGACTTGTTCCGCATCGCGCCAGATATAAAGTTGACCATCTTCAGCAGCCGAGGCGAGGTGAAAGGTCCCCGGTTGAAAGCCGATCGCCTGGACAACTGCGGAATGTCCCTCTAATTCCCAGCCATCCCATCCCGCATTCGGTCCAAACTGCTTTTCCCATACAGCAATGGATTCGGCATGGCAAACTGCTAATAATGGCGTCCCTAACACCGTCGGGCGATCGCACCAAGCGAGTTGTCTGACTTTCCCATAAAACCCGCGCATCACCCAAGGATGGGGATTTTTGATATCCACCACCACTAGGGTACTATCCATATTTCCTGCCGCCAAATATTGACCCTCCGGGGACCAGGCGATCGCCACGGATACCGAGGGAATATCTAAACAATACGGGTCCTCTTGCCAATCCCGGGTATCCCAAATTTTCACCCCTTGGTTTCCAGCAACTGCCAGATATTCTCCCAAGGGATGCCATGCGATCGCTAACACGCTAGACTGGTCAAAATCCAGCATCGCCACGGTCTCTTTTTTCTCCAAATCCCACACAAAAACTTGCTTGACCGCACTATAAGCTAACAAATTTTGAGTCGGACTCCAAGACAGCTTATCAATCCAAGCCCGTTCGTTTTTTAGACTAGCAATTACCTCCCTTTGCGGACTGGAAATCTGCCAAATATTGACCGTTCCTTCTTCACCCCCTGTCGCTAAAAATTGACTGTCTCCAGAAAATGATAAAACATCAATGGACCGTCCTGAATCCTGTTGTAAATAGCGCAGTTTCTCTGAGGATTCATCTTGCCACAGCACCACCTCCCCGGCTGCCGACGCCGCCGAGAAGGTGCTTCCATCGGGGGACCACTGGATAGAAGTCACATAATCCGATAACATTCCCTGCCAATGTTTTTGCCAGGGGAGAACTGCTTTACCCAGTCTTTTTTTGCCCGAGTCTCCTAGACCAAACACCGTTTAAACCCCGCTTTCAACTCCGATTCATTGAGATTTCGCCCAATAAACACTAGCTCATTTTTGGGAGTTTCTGTGGATTTCCAGGGGCGGTCCTTAATCCCCTGAAATAACATATGAACCCCCTGAAACACAAACCGATTGGTTTCCCCAGCAATGTTGAGAATTCCCTTCATTCTAAAGATATCGGTCCCTTGGGTTCGCAACAGTTCCCCCAGCCATTCATTCACCTTTTCGCCATCCACTGCACCCGCTTCTACTAAGGCGATCGAGGTTACAGTTTCATCATGCTCATGAGCATCTTCGGTTAAGAAATTCGGATCAATTTCTATCGCTCGATTTAAGTCAAAAGCTCTCACACCGAGCAGCACATCCATATCTACCGCTGCATCCTGGGTCCGATGAATCTTGGCGATCGCATTCATCCCCCGAATCCGCCGTTCCAACTCATCTAACTCCGCCTCACTCACTAAGTCTATCTTATTCAGCAAAATCACATCCGCAAAGGCAATTTGCTCCTGCGCCTCACTTGCATCCCAATGCTGTAAAATATGCTTGGCATCCACCACTGTTACTACCGCATCCAGCAGTAACTTCGACTGGATATCCTCATCCACAAAAAACGTCTGAATCACCGGCGCGGGATCCGCCAGTCCCGTAGTTTCGATCGCAATATGGTCGAATTTATTGCGCCGCTTCATCAAATTCCCGATAATCCGAATCAAATCTCCCCGCACTGTACAACAGATACAGCCGTTATTCATCTCAAAGATTTCTTCATCGGTGTCAATCACCAACTGGTTATCAATTCCCACCTCTCCGAACTCGTTGACAATCACGGCGACTTTTTTGCCATGTTCTTCCGTGAGAATCCGGTTGAGTAGGGTCGTTTTCCCACTACCTAGATATCCGGTCAGTACCGTTACTGGGACCCTATCCTGTTCCGTTCCTGCTACCATTGCAGATTTCCCCAAGACTTACAATAATAATCATTCTCATTGTAGGGTGGACTGAGACAAATGACAAGGTTCACATCCCCTTTCAAGAGTAGTTTTTTTACGTTTAAGTGCATTTCCGGTCCCCTACCCTTGGCAAGGGGAGGGTTTAGGGTGGGGTTCTTCTGACGTGGCGATCGCCTGAGTTACGCACTCATGAGAGGCGATCGCACCTGTATGGAGGCTAGTCCACAACCTATTTCTTCGTGACATGGCGGTAAGCGGAGCTATTTCGTAGGGAATCGCCACGTCACCGCCGATACCCTCCACCCACTAATTTCTCCTGACGTGGCTTTGCCACATCAGGAGGACCCCACCCTAACCCTCCCCTTGCCAAGGTCCGGGGACCGGAAGTGTACTTAAATGTGAGAATCCAGAATGCCTGTTAACTCTCCTGAAATATCTCAGCGACTTGTTTCGCGAAATAGGTCAAAATCAAATCCGCACCAGCGCGCTTCATGCTCAATAAAGTTTCCAATATCACCGATTTTTCATCAATCCAACCTTGTTGTGCCGCTGCTTTAATCATGGCATATTCGCCACTGACATTGTAGGCCACTACAGGTAAATGAGTGGCAGATTTGACTTGACAAATAATGTCTAAATAAGCCAAAGCCGGTTTAACCATGACCATATCTGCACCTTCAGCAATATCGAGGGCGACTTCTTTCAATGCCTCCCGACTATTGGCTGCATCCATTTGATAGGTTTTCTTATCCCCAAATTTAGGAGCAGAATCCAAAGCATCTCGAAAAGGACCGTAATAAGCTGAGGCATATTTAGCAGAATAGGCCAGAATTCCCACATCAAAATATCCCGCCGCATCTAACCCCTGGCGAATTGCGCCAATTCGTCCATCCATCATATCCGAAGGCGCGACAATATCGGTCCCAGCTTCCGCTTGGGAAATGGCTTGTTTGACTAAGATTTCTACAGTTGGGTCATTGAGAATTTTACCCTGGTCATCTACAATTCCATCATGGCCGTAAATGGAAAAAGGGTCAAGGGCAATATCGGTAATCACCAACATTTCGGGAACCGCTTTTTTAATGGCTTTAACTGTGCGCTGAACCAAGCCATCGGGATTGTAACTTTCCGTGCCGGTTGCATCTTTTTTACTTTCAGGAACCACGGGGAAGAGGGCGATCGCCTTGATTCCCAGACTCCAAGCTTCCGCCACTTCTTGTAATAACAAATCCAGGGAATAGCGGAAACAGTTTGGCATAGAAGAAATTTCGATTTTCTGCCCTTCTCCTTCCATGACGAAGAGGGGATAAATCATATCATTGACGGTGAGATGGTTTTCTTGAACCATTCGGCGTAAACCAGGAGTACGACGCAAACGACGGGGACGCGCCGTCATCAAGCTTTCTTGTCCCTGGCTTGTTTCCCCTGTCTTAGGGTCAGATTGTCCTAAATTTTCGACAACATTCGTTAACATTTTATGACTCCAATTATAGCATGAGTTTCTGGTACGTTTGTCAAAAATAGCAATCCTTGCGGCCCTCACCCCCGACCCCTCTTCCAAAATGGGATAGGGGAGCAAGGATTGCTATAGAGAAATGATTCAGTTTGAAATTATGGGGTAATTTGAAACTGAATCATCCCCAAATTTTGACAGTTTATTCTAGGAACTAGGGTCGAGAGGCTGACCCAGGAAATGGGGTGCATTGACCGCCCAAACCCGTGACAATAATGCAGGTGTTGGAGGTTAACATTTGCACATAAGTCCCCGTATTACTGCCTCTTGGACCGAGGCCATCGGCCATCAGAGCACGTGGAGCAATCTGAACATTTGCTTCTCGGGCTAGATTATTCATTACCCGGTCATTGGAGGTGACTTCTACAAAAACGGTCGGCACTCCCTCGGCGCGAATTAATTCCACTAATTCTCGAAATCGAGCCGCATTGGGTTGTTCGCTGGTACTGACTCCCATGAGGGATTCGGCGACTCTAAAGTTATAAGCTTGAGCATAGTAACCTAGGGCATCGTGAGTGGTGACTAAGACTCGTTGGTTTGGGGGAATCGTGGCAACTTGGGCCTGAATCCAGGTATGAAGCTGTTCTAATTCCCCACGAATGTTGTTAATATTTTGGCGGTAAAAGTCGGCATTTCCCGGGTCGATTTGCTTCAGAGAATTGCCGATCGCCTCCGCCATACGAATGCCATTGCGGACATCATGCCAAACGTGAGGATCGGCAACCTCTTCGTCCCCATGACTGTGACTGTGCTCGTGATGATCTTCCCCGAGTATAGGATTGGGAACTGCTACCTCGTGAATTGCGATTTTAGGTGCAGAATTGCGAGTATTTTGGACTATTTGGACGATCGCCGGTTCAAAGTCATACCCTCCATATAAGATCAGTTGGGCCGTCTCAATGGCTCGGAGGTCCTGGGGTCTAGGTTGATAAGTGTGAGGGTCCTGACCGCCCTCGATTAAGCAAGTGAGGGCAATGCGATCGCGGGCGATTTGTTCGGCTAAGTCGCACAACACGCTATAACTGGCTACCACTCTGGGCTTTTCTTGGGCGCTGGTGGGCGGATTGACTGATAAGGCGATCGCCCATCCTGTTAATCCCAGGACCGCAGTTGTCAGGGTTGCACCGCACAGGCGTTGAATTTTTCGGTTTATGCGATTGAACATGGTCTTTAATGGGGTTGATGACAAGAAATTCAGTACATGAGAGAACGACTGAAGTCGTTACTACGAAAAGGAGGGAACGACCAGGGACTGGGGACTTAGGACTAGCCCTGTCAAGGTGGTAAATTTAATGACGCTCAATCGTTGTTTCATGTAGGGGTTTGGTCTGATCACCCTCTGATCTGATGTAGGGGTTTAGTCTCCAAACCCTCTGATCTGATGTAGGGGTTTGTTCTCCAAACCCTCTTAGGACCAATCTGGCTTTGCTGTCTAGTGTACTATAATAATAATCATTCTCATTTTTATTTTGGCAACTCAGTGATGCTCGAAGTTGAAAATTTGGCCGTCAGCTACCGGAATATCAGGGCTTTAGAGGGGGTGAGTTTTGCGATCGCCCCGGGTCAGTTGGTGGGGTTGATGGGTCCTAATGGGGCCGGAAAAAGTACCCTGATTAAGGCGATGTTGGGTTTGATTCCCGCTACCAGTGGGAGGGTGCAGTTTCGATCGCAACCCCTGAGACAGCAATTATCCCGAGTCGCTTATATTCCGCAAAGGAGCCAAATTGACTGGCATTATCCGATTTCGGTGTGGAATGTGGTCATGATGGGGCGCACGGCCCAAACCGGCTGGTTTCGGGATCCTTCCCGGCAGTCGCGATCCATTGTCCAATCGGTGATTGAACGGGTGGGATTATCCGATTATTGCCAGACTCAAATCGGAGAACTCTCCGGGGGACAGCAACAGCGCGTATTTTTAGCCAGAGCATTGGCTCAAGAAGCGGATTTGCTGTTATTTGATGAACCCTTTACCGGCGTTGATCAGCCCACTGAAGAAATCATGTTTACGGTGTTTTACGAGCAGAAAAATCAAGGTAAAACCTTGCTGGCGATTGGTCATGACTTAGGGAAATCTGTTGGGAACTATGACCAACTCATTTTATTAAATAAGCAAATTGTTGCCCAAGGCTCTCCTAGAGAGGTTTTAACCCAAGACAATCTCCACCAAGCCTATCAAACTCCCTTAGCATTCGTATCGGCGTGAGGAACTTTTGTGATCAATTGGCTCATCGAACCCCTAAGTTTTGAGTTTATGCGAAATGCCTTGATGATTGGCATTTTGCTGGGAATTTTGAGTGCAGTGGTAGGGTCTTTTTTAATTGTTCAGCAGATGGGAATGATGGGGGATGTGATTGCCCATTCTGTCGTTCCCGGTTTATCCATTGCCTTTTTTTTGGGACTTGATTTATCCATTGGCGCATTTATCGCAGGGACCCTGAGTGCCTTAGGAGTGGGCTGGATTTGTTCTCAATCCCGCGTCAACGCCGATGCAGCTATGGCTTTAGTGATGTCGGGATTTTTAGCATTAGGGGTTTCATTAATCGAAGGATTAGGGACAAAACAGCTTGACCTTCATCATATTTTGTTTGGCAATATTTTAGGGGTTGCCCCCGAGGATTTATGGCATACCTTGGCGATTACTCTGACTGTTTTAGTTTTTACCAAATTATTTTATAAAGAGTTACTGTTTTACACCTTTGACCCCTGGGGAGCGAAGGCGAGTGGATTGCCGGTGAATTGGATTTATTTTGGATTAATTGCTGCAATTGCTTTGACTGCGATCGCCACCATGCAGGCGGTGGGGGTGCTGTTGGTAATGGCCCTCTCTATCGGTCCCAGTTTAACAGTTTACCTGTTCGGAAAAGAGTTACATGAAATGATGATTGGCGGGGCCGTGATTGGGGCACTTTCTTGTGTGTTGGGAATGTATGCCAGCTATTACTGGAATGTTCCTTCGGGCCCGGCGATCGCCTTGGTGGTGGTGGGTTTATTTTTGTTGGCGTTTCTGTTTAGTCCGAAGAGTGGAATTTTGACCCAACCCCATCTCGCCGCTTCTGTAATGAACCTCAAGCAAAAACTCCGGCGATCGCACCAGTCTTCTCGCCATAAATTATAATGAGAATGATTCTGATTATAATTTGGTAATGAATATCCCAAGCGGATCCAGACTGGAGAAAATTGACATTGCGATCGTGGGTGCAGGACCCCATGCCCTCACCCTGGCAACCCATTTGCTGCAAAAACGCAAGGAAATGCAGGGTAAATTTGTGGTGTTTGACCCCAGTGGGCGCTGGTTGAGTCAGTGGTCCCAGCAATTTGCCGCCCAGGAGATTCTCCATTTGCGGAGTCCGGCAGTGCATCATCCGGACCCGGACCCCTATAGTTTGCGTCGGTTTGCCCAAAATCGTTCCCAGGAGTTATTCCCCCCTTACGATTTGCCGGGGACGAAACTGTTTGAGGAGTTTTGCCAGGAGACGATCGCCCGGTGGCAGCTTGAAAATGCGGTGATTCCGGCGAAAGTCACAGGAATCGAGTCCTTATCCGGTTCCCGAGGATTTCGGTTAGAGAGAGAGGGGGACTCTGCGGTGATAGCGCGTCGAGTGGTGATGGCAGCGGGGGGAGGGAGGCCCTCTTTTCCGGACTGGGTGCAACAGATTGAGACTGACTACCCCCGCGATCGCCTCTGTCATTCCCAATCTGTGGATTTACGGCAGTTGCAGTTAAGGGGCGATCGCATTTTGATGATTGGGGGTGGGTTAACCAGTGGACATCTGGCCCTTGGCGCGACATCCCGGGGGGCCCGGGTCACCTTGATGGTCAAGCGGCGACTTCAAGAAAAACTGTTTGATGCCGAACCGGGTTGGTTGGGTCCTAAATATCTGAAGGGATTTGTAGCAGAATCAGACTGGAGTCGGCGTTGGGAGTTGATCCAACAGGCGCGCAATGGAGGGTCAATGACTCCGGAAGTGGCGACGCGCTTGCGCCGGGAAAGTCGCAATGGCAACCTCGTCATTCAGGAGGAATGTCAGGTAGTCAGGGCGTCCTGGAACTCGGGAGAATGGCAGATTGTTTGCAATGATGGGACAAATTATACTTGCGATCGCATCTGGTTGGCGACAGGTACAAAGGTAGATGTGACGATGGACCCGTTACTGGCTCAAGTATTAATATCACATCCGATTCCGATTGTCAATGGGTTGCCGGTCTTGGATGAGCATTTACGTTGGCCCGGTTGTGAATTGTTGATCATGGGCGGTTTGGCGGCGTTGCAGGTGGGTCCGGTGGCGCGGAATTTATCTGGGGCGAGAATGGCAAGCGATCGCATCCAACC
>NZ_JAFLQW010000336.1 GCF_017313335.1 Phormidium pseudopriestleyi FRX01
GGTCAGGGTTCCCAATTTACCCTGTGGCTACCGGCGAGTGTCGTTGCTCCGGTTGTATTCCAAGAGGATGAAGAAGCGATTGTTGGGGGGGGATGATCCGTTATCTGTTTGACGCATTAGATCGGTTAAGTCGGTCACCCTTGACCCCTGAAGGGGTCACTACAAACCGTTCGTAGTAGCCCCTTCAGGGGTGTTCCCCTTTCGTAGCAACCCCTTCAGAAAGATACCGGGTTTCTTGTCCTAGCTAGTTAATGCTGTCCCGATGTTCTAAAATCGGTGATCATGACCCGAAGAGTTGTATCCGTTGTTGTTGCAGACTTTTTTCTATGATGACACCCCCGATTAACCGGAAAAATCCCCTCAAAAATTTAACATTTATTATTGCTACTTAGAAATACTTAATATTTTATATTAAAACCTGAGAATAACAGGGATTTGAGAATTATCAAAATTAGCCCATAATTTAGAGTTTTGCTGACATAATCGAGGAGCAAATCAGGGTAAAATATTAGCCTTGATGGAAAAAAAACCGGCAGGCGCGACGGAGCGTCTAATAGGTTTGGTGAATTGTTGGAGGACAACAGCAGTAAGATGGTCGCATTAACACCCAATTCTAGCTTTAGCGTAACGATTCGCTTGCAACTTCTCAACCGAGCCGGAACCCTGGCCACCGTGACCCAGGCGATCGCCTGGGTTGGGGGGAATCTCGGACAAATCGACTTGATCGAACAAACCCTGGCTCATACGACTCGGGATATTACCGTCGATGCTTCTAGTACCGAACACGCCGAAGAGATTGTCCAAAAAATCAAGGGAATCTCAGACATTAAAGTTCTCAACGTTTACGATCGCACCTTTAACCTGCATCGTGGCGGAAAAATTAGCATAGAAAATAAAATTGCCCTCAAAACTCAAGCGGATTTAGCGATGGCATATACCCCGGGAGTGGGGCGAATTTGTATGGAAATCGCCAACAATCCCGAACAACTCTACAATCTGACCATCAAGCAAAATACTGTGGCGATCGTCACTGATGGTTCGGCAGTATTAGGCTTAGGCAATCTCGGTCCTGGAGGCGCACTCCCCGTCATGGAAGGCAAGGCGATGTTATTTAAAGCCTTTGCCGGAATTGATGCGTTTCCCATCTGTTTGAACACCCAAGATAGTGACGAAATTGTAGAAACCGTCAAACGGATTGCCACGGTATTTGGGGGGGTGAATTTAGAAGATATTAGTTCCCCCCGCTGTTTCGATATTGAAGCGCGATTGCGTCGGGAATTGGATATTCCGGTGTTTCATGATGATCAACATGGGACGGCGATCGTCACCCTGGCAGCCTCTATCAATGCGTTGAAATTGGTCGGTAAAGCGATGGAAGATATCCGAATTGTCATTAATGGGGCCGGGGCCGCTGGAGTGGCGATCGCCCGCTTATTACGCCAAGCCGGTGCCCGCTATATGACCTTGTGTGATTCCAAAGGCATCCTCTGTCACAGTCGCACCGATTTAAACGAAGAAAAACGCGAATTTGCTGTAGAAAAAGGCGGCAATTTAGCCGATGCGATTAAAGGAACCGATATGTTTATCGGCGTCAGCGTTCCTGGAGTCCTAACGCCGGAAATGGTGCGCTCAATGGCACCGGATCCGATTGTTTTTGCAATGGCAAATCCTATCCCGGAAATTCAACCCGAATTAATCATGGATGATGTGGCGGTGATTGCCACTGGGCGCAGCGATTATCCTAACCAAATTAACAACGTTTTGGCATTTCCTGGCATCTTCCGTGGGGCGCTCGATTGTCGGGCCCATACGATTACTGAAACTATGTATTTGGAAGCAGCCAAGGCGATCGCCTCCTTAGTCAAACCATCCGATCTCAGCCGGGAAAATATCATTCCCTCGGTGTTCGATGATCGCGTCGTTACCGCCGTCTCTGCAGCAGTCCAACAGGCAGCGCGTCTAGAAGGTTCGGCTCGCCATTAAGGGAACTCCAAAAAATAAAATACCCAAAACCCACACCCTAAAGGGTGGGGCGTTTGCGGACAAAGCCTGCCTCCGCAGGCTCAAGAGTCAAGTAAGTTTTTCACGGCAGAACTTGGATAATTTATTTTTTTGGTCTCCCTAAGTCTCCCTCCCTATTTGATTTCACCCGTCCGATCGCCCTCCCTAAGAGACTCAGGAGGGCGATCGGACCCTTGAGGGAGCGTAAAAAACCTAGACAGTCCTGCCCTGATCGGACAAAATAGTAACCTAGGCTGGGATGGTGCGGCGATCGCCACTTAGATTACAATCTGTAAAGAACCATTACAGGATAGGCAGAATGCGGGTAGCGATCGCTGGGGCGGGACTAGCCGGAATGTCCACCGCCATTGAGTTAGTTGATGCGGGTCACGAAGTGGAAATCTTCGAGTCTCGTGCCTTTGTCGGCGGGAAAGTCGGCAGTTGGGTAGATGCCGAGGGCAATCACGTTGAAATGGGATTGCACGTCTTTTTTGGCTGCTATTACAACCTCTTCGACTTAATGAAAAAAGTAGGTGCGATCGACAATTTGCGCCTGAAAGACCATACTCATATCTTTATCAACGAGGGCGGCAAAACCGGGGAACTGGATTTTCGCTTTATTACCGGCGCACCCTTCAACGGTTTAAAAGCCTTTTTTACCACCTCTCAACTCGGTGTAGAAGATAAACTTACCAATGCGATCGCCCTCGGTACTAGCCCGATTGTCCGGGGTTTAGTGGACTTCGATGGGGCGATGAACACCATCCGCAAGCTCGATCGCATCAGTTTCGCCGACTGGTTCCGCAAACATGGCGGTTCTAATGGTAGTCTCAAGCGGATGTGGAACCCGATCGCCTACGCCCTGGGCTTTATCGATACGGAAAACATTTCCGCCCGCTGTATGCTGACCATTTTCCAATTGTTTGCCACAAAAACGGAAGCGTCGGTCCTGCGGATGTTAGAAGGGTCCCCAGATACCTACCTTCATCAACCGATTATTCAATATTTAGAAGCCAGAGGCGCTAAAATCCATACCCGACGCCGGGTGAGGGAAATTCTATTTTCTGAAGAAAGTGGGGAAACCCAAGTCACTGGATTGATTGTTGCTCAAGGGGAAACGGAAGAAACCATCACCGCTGATGCTTATTTGTTTGCCTGTGATCTCCCCGGCATTCAGAAAGTCTTACCCCCGGCATGGCGCAAATGGCCGGAATTCGATAATATTTATAAACTCGATACGGTGCCAGTTGCCACGGTGCAATTGCGCTTTGATGGGTGGGTGACGGAAATGCATGATGCGAGTAAGCGTCAGCAGTTGGAGGAAGCGGCAGGAATTGACAATCTGCTTTATACCCCAGATGCAGACTTTTCTTGTTTTGCAGATTTAGCCTTAACTTCGCCGTCGGATTATTATCGGCAAGGGGAGGGTTCGTTGATGCAGTTGGTGTTGACCCCGGGAGATCCATTTATTAAGCAGAGTAATGAGGCGATCGCCCATCATGTCCTCAAGCAAGTCCATGAACTGTTCCCCTCGTCCCGAGACCTGAATATGACCTGGTACAGTGTCGTCAAGTTGGCGCAATCCCTCTATCGGGAAGCGCCCGGGATGGACCCGTATCGGCCCGCCCA
>NZ_JAFLQW010000027.1 GCF_017313335.1 Phormidium pseudopriestleyi FRX01
CTCATCTCCACCCTAACTCACGACAAACCCAGAGACGACGGAGTTCAACCCTTAAATACCCCCAATAAACCGATTAGGACTTAACATATTTTCCGAATCAAACTGCCGCTTAATCTTTCGCATCACCTCAAAACCATTTCCCTGATAACCCCAAACATCGACCTGATTTTTAACGGAAATTGGTGCAACCATTACACTTAAAAAACCTCCAGAAGATTGACAGAGTTGCCGCATGGATAAAACCGACTCCGTAAGCGTCCCCTCGGCAAACCGTAACCAACCCAACCCACTACTCAGATGAATTTGACCCAACCCACTGCCATCAGAAAGTGCCGCAAATTTTGATAAAGCTGCCACCGCTTCTGTAGGACGTACTCCTATTTTGCAGCCGATCGCCCCCAATGTGCCAGTCGGTTGCATTCGTTCTCTCAATCCTTGCCATAAATCCGCCTCGTCCTTCTCGGTATGACAAGTCCCCTTTAATTCTAACGTTTCCCCAACCGCCAACAGCCGCGCCGATTGTTCTTGCACACTTGAAGCTACACTTTGGAAGCGCGCCACTAATCCCATTTGTTCCCCTCTCCCCAATTGCTTCACCAATCCAGGAGACAACAAATCCGCTGCAGTCGGGGTGAGTGCCGAAGCGAGTAAAGTTTGACTAGCCTCGGCGATCGCTGCTGTATCCCCGGACAACATCACCGTTCCCGATGCCTCCAGTTGAGGATAAACTCTAAATGTGACTTGACAAATCATCCCCAATGTGCCATAAGACCCGGTGAATAATTTCATCAAATCGTATCCTGCCACATTTTTGACCACGCGCCCCCCGGCCTTAGCCAACTCGCCATCCGATCGCACAAAGGAAACTCCCAGCAGTTGATCTCGCACTCCCCCATAGCGTTGTCGCCAACTTCCTGCATCCCCGGTGGCAACAATTCCTCCCAAGGTAGCGCGATCGCCATAAGCTGGATCTAAGGCCAAAAACTGACCCGAATCAGCCAGAATAGATTGTAACGAGGCTAAACTCATCCCCGCTTCCACCGTCACCGTTAAATCATTCACAGCGTGTTCGATGAGGCGATTCAGACGTGCGGTACTCAAAATTACCTGCACTCCAGCAGTCACCCCACCCCAATCGATTTTACTCAAGGCCCCTGCTGGGACCAACGCCCACCGATTGGCAGCAATAGAGGCGATCGCCTCAGCTAATTGTGCTTGAGTTGAGGGATAGGCAATGCAATGGGGTAGGGAAGACTCAGGAAAAGCCAGACGGAGACGCTGTTGGGTAGGCGAATCCAGACTATCCCACTCGATAACACCGTCGGAACCAAGAATACTCGATAAAGTTTGGGCGATCGCTGACATTATAGAACTATTGAACCCTAGGACATCTCTTACTATCTTTGCACTCTCCACTCTAAAAATTAAACTCTAAAATTTATGACCATTTTTGCTAAACTAATCGGACAACCCCAGGCTGTCGAACTCCTAAATCAGGCAGTAAACCGCGATCGCATTGCACCCGCCTATCTCTTTGCCGGTGCTCCCGGTGTGGGTCGAAGTTTGGCAGCGCGGTATTTCCTCGAACTCCTCCTCACCGCCAGAAATCCCGGCACAACCCCTGCCTCCACCCGCAAACTAGAAAATCATCCCGATTTACTCTGGATAGAACCCACCTATCTGGATAAAGGCAAAATGCTCACCGCCACAGAAGCAGCAGCAACCGGATTTAAGCGCAAATCCCCCCCGCAAATTCGTCTCGAACAAATCCGTCAAATCGGGGAATTTTTAGGTCGCCATCCCCTAGAAGCCCTCCGCAAGGTTGTCGTCCTAGAAGAGGCACAAACCATGAAAGAAAGCGCTGCCAATGGATTGCTCAAAACCCTTGAAGAACCGGGACGAGCAAGTATAATCCTGATTGCACCGGGAATTGATTCTCTCCTCCCCACCTTAGTCTCTCGATGTCAGCGGATTCCCTTTTATCGCCTCACTGATGCACAGATGGGGGAAGTTTTGGCAACTGTGGGATACCCGCAGATTTTGGAGAATCCGGCGGTGTTGGCAATGGCGCAGGGGTCTCCCGGAACGGCGATCGCCTGTTGGGAAAAACTCCAGGAAATCCCTGCCGAACTTCTGGAAAAACCCCTGAAACCCTCCCTCTCCACCAAACAAGCATTAGAAATAGCCAAAGAAATCGATCGCACTCTCGACAATGAGGCGCAACTTTGGCTGATTGAATACCTACAACAAGCGTACTGGTTATCGTCCCAACAGCGAGGGACCTTCAACACTCATCCCCTCCATCTCCTCGATCGCGCCAGACGCTATCTCCTCAGTTATGCCAGTCCCCGCCTCGTCTGGGAAGTCACTCTCATGGGGATGAAGGGATGAGGATTCCAGATTTTTGGGGGTTGGCACAAATTGCTTGTGCAACAGAGCAACCTCTGCTAAGATGAACTTATGCGGACGTGGCGGAATTGGTAGACGCGCTAGATTTAGGTTCTAGTGTCTTTGATGTGGGAGTTCGAGTCTCCCCGTCCGCACTTAATAAACTATAGAGAGTCTAGCTTTTGGGGAAGTTAGACTTCTTGCTTTTTTGGGTTTAGATATTGCTTTTTGGCTATCACTTGGGTATCATGCCTATGTTGACGCGCTAAAGTTTTAATAGCTAAGGCTTTTACAAGAGCATTGAAAGAGACTGTAAGTATTGAAGTATTCCGTAACAAGCTACGGTTACAACGACCAAGAACATTAGGGACTAAGAAACGATATATCAGCACTGGATTAGATATCCTGAAAACTGGAAGAAAGCACAGATTACAGCATGGGAGATTGAGACGGATATAGATACAGGTTATCTAAACCTCTCTCTGGAGAAATATCAGCCTAAACCCATCTTACTGTATATTAATGGGATTAATCTGAAGCAAATACCAGACTTATCAAAACTGTGGGGAGACTCTACAGAATACAGAAAGCCTCAAGTTGCTGAAACCACTTTAAGAATCCAGTACACTGCAATTCAAAGCCCCATCGGAAAAATTCCTATAATCTGGGGTTTGACGCGCTGCCAAAAAGAATGTAGACTATAAGTCACCATACGATAATGTGTATTTATGATAGATTACATGACAAGTAGAGATAAAGATTATAAGAAAATTAGTCTAGCAATAAGAAAACATATTCATACCGAAACCGAGGATGCTATATTAGCCCAGGGTAATTCACTAGAAATTATTAAATTAATTCCTGATAATTCAGTTTCCCTCATTTTAACGGATCCACCCTATCATGTGACAAAGAAAAAGAATATTTATGGTGATACCCGCTTCAAAAAAGATGCTCATTATTTAGAATGGATAAAATCTTATTCAAAAGAGTGGCGACGAATTCTAAGGCAAAATGGCTCTTTTTTTTTGTTCTGTGATTCCTCTATGGCAGCTCGTTTAGAAGTTCTTTTTTCAGAAGATTTTAACATTTTGTCCCATATTGTTTGGACAAAACCAAACGATCCAGGGTTTGATGGTTGGAAAGGAAAAATGAAAAAAGAATCTTTACGACAGTGGTATCCTCATTCAGAGAGAATCATCTTTGCTGAACCAGCTATTGAAGGCAATCTACATCGCTCTCCCTTTGGTGAATTTCTGCGAGATGTAAGAACAAAAGCAGGATTATCAGGCCATCAGCTTACTGAGAGTATTGGTGCTTATGGAAAAGTAAATCATGGAGGTGCAGTTTCTAATTGGGAAGCGGGAAGGAATACGCCTAGTAGAGAGCAATACCAAAAAATTTGTGAAGCAGTCATAAGCACTGGAAAAATAGATGTTATGCCACCTTATGAAGATGTAATTAGAGTCTTCCAGGTTGATGGCACCAAAGAATATACTGATGTCTGGACATTTCCTTCTGTAAGACCATATAAAGGCAAACATCCTGCTGAAAAACCATTAGATATGTTGAAACATGCAATAGAGGCTACAACTTATAAGAGAGATATTGTCTTAGACTGCTTTGCTGGCTCTGGTAATACGTCAATTGCAGCTAAAATCTTAGCCAGAAAAAGTATTTCTATAGAGATAGAAGAAAAATGGGTAAATAGTATTTCAGAGAGACTACAAGCCGTTGCAACTATTGGCAGTCAAATCCCTGAAGATCTTATAAAGGCAGCGGTATCAAACTACCAACTAACCCTTTTTTAAACGGAAAAATGGCCGTTTTCAATATTTTTACTCAAGACTTCATGCATCCATGTTAGAGTATGGTCTATTCCACTGTCTTTAACGACAACATTACAGTGATGATGACCCCACCCAAGGTTATAGGTTTTATGATTATATTCACCAAATCTTAGCTCTCTAATGTGAAATAAGTTGACCTTAGTTACCGTTAAATCATGTACTTCTCTACCTGTTGCTTGTATTAATCTTTTACAAAAGTCATAGCTTGAAAGACGTTCTAAGCATAAAGGACAAGTAGTATAACCTTCATTATTAATCAGACGCGCTTGCTGTAAACGATTATTATCTAACAGTTCCTTCGAGTTTGCTTCTGTGAAACAGTAATCTCTCCTTCTAGTAGCTTCATCAATTTCCATGCCCAATTCACAGACTGAATCAAGGGAATTATAGCACATCCAAAAAAGTGCTTCTAGTTGTAGAGAGCATTCTTTAATTTGTGTCTAAGATGCGTATTCAAATAGTCGAATACCAGCACCTTTCATGCTAGTTTTATTAAAGCCTCTACAAATTTTTTCACCATTTGTACTTGAAGTAGTAGCTGCAACTCGTGCTACATAATTACCTTGTAAAGGATTTGTCCTATTATTTGCAAGGTTCCATCCTAACCGCTCAGGATTATATTTTCCCCAGTCTAAACGCTTTTGGTAAAACACCAGGGCGTTTACTCCTAAAGTCAAAGACCTTTCTTGCAGATCAGATTCAATGTTTGAATTTGTAAAGTAGTCTTGCGGTTTGATTAGGCATATAAATCCCTTTTCAAAGCAACTTTCACCTGAAGGTGGCAAGCTTACTTGATCCCAAAACTCATAGGGAATCAACACAGTGTTGTTTCGGTTTACACGATTTTGGTATATTACATCATTGTCAGATCCACGTGTTTGTCCCGTTTTATAAATCTTATCCTTTAGGACCTGAGGTAAAGTTGGAGGATTCTTAAGTTTAGACATCTATATCTTTAGTCAGGTTGGTCTTCAAGTAGCTTTTTCAAAAAACTCTCAAGTGAGCAATCTAAGGCAAAAATTATCAATTCCAGAGACTCAAGAGTTATATTCCTGACCCCGCGTTCAACTCCAGAAATATAGGTTCTATCAAGACTCGCTCTTTCAGCAAGTTCTTCTTGACTCAATCCTTTAGCTTTACGAAGTTGTTTTACCGTATAAGCCACTCTGTTAATTAATTCACGGGTCACGTTTAGCACCTGGTAATTAAATCAAAATAATCTCATCCCGATGGCTATAAGTCCACGGACTATAAGTCACAAGAGGCTCTTCAGGATTGAGGGTGATAAGTTTCTCTAATCAATGAGGAGTCGGGTGCACCAGATTAGAAGCTGAAACTCATATAAATGAAGACTTATAGCTCCTTCGGTTGAAAAATAGAGTCTGATAAGTCCGCCCAATCCTGAAAAAATCATTAAATTTAGTTACCTGGGTCCAAGTTAAGCTCTAAACTGATAAAACTTAGGTGTTTTGTGGGACCCACCCTTTCAACATAAAAATTTTTGAGCTTCTGTTTATGGAAAATCATCTCAAGTTAATACTGGGCTTACTTGAAGTGACCGTTGGAGAATGTTCAACGCTAGAAGATGGGATTTACCTAAACATTAAATTGACCCACTTAGGAACACACTGTCCTGTATGTCAAAGCTATACCACCGAAATCAATCAAAATCGTAAAATCCTAGTATGAGACCTTCCTGGTTCTGATAAAGTCACCTATTTGCGGGTCCCCCGTCGATAATTTTATTGTCGTCATTGTCAAAAGTATTTCACAGAAAAACTGCCTTGGATAGAGTGGAAGCGGCGGCGTACTTTGCCAGAGGAAAAAATATTTTTGAGCGTGTCAAACAGTAAGGTGGGCTTTCTCCCACCCTACAATTGCGTTTAAACGCCAAATTTAGGATGTTCTTCTTCTGCTAAACTTGACCTGCAATCCATCCCGAGGAGAGGGGGTGGGTACGGTGACTAATTCTAAATTTTGGTCTGGCAATAATTCCCAGTCATAACTGTGGACTAAATGGGTTCCGAAGACCCGCAAGACTAACATCGCAAATGCTTTCCCCACACATTCTCGCGCACCTCCGCCAAAGGGGATGAACCCAAAGGCTTTTTGCTTCTCTTCCGTCCGGTCTAAACTGAAGCGATCGGGGTCAAATTCCTGGGGATTGGGATAAATTGAAATATCTTTATGGGTTTGATTAATCTGATACAAAACCATCCAACCCTCGGGTATTTGATAGTCATTAAATTCACAAGATTTGACCACTCGGCGAAATCCACCGCCAACGGGTGGCACTAATCGCAAGACTTCTTTAATGACCTGTTCTAAGTAGGTCATTTCTTTGAGCATCTCCATCGTGAGAGTGCCTGTAAATCCTACTTTTTGCTGCTCTTCTCGGAGTTTGGTAATCACTTGGGGATGTTGTGCCAGCAATAGACAGAAGGAACAAAGGGAGGAGGTTAGGGTTTCATGACCGGCAAAGAGGAGTAGCAATACTTGGTCTTTGAGTTCCTCTATGGTTAATCCATTTCCCTCTTCATCTTTTGCGGCTAAGAGGAAGCCTAAAGCATCATTTCTAAACTCAGTTTCTTGCTGGCGACGATGCAGGAGTTCTTCTATTTTTTCTAGGAGTAATGTCCGGCAGCGGAGGGCTTTTCCAAATTGAGTCCAAGGTAGATTAAGGGGAATCGAAAATAATCCTTCACACCAGGTTTTAAAAATTTGGCTGAGATAGGCGGTTTCGGATCCGGTTTCAGTGCCAATTAATAAGCTGCTGGCAATGTCAAACATATAGGTTCGGAGTAATGGATACCAGGTCATTTCTCCTGGGGTTTCCCATTGTTTGAGATAGCGATCGGTGAGTTGTTCCATACCGGGAAGATATCCGGCGATCGCCTTGGGAAGAAATGCCTGGACCATTAAGCGCCTTCTACTGGTATGTTCGTCGCCGCTTTGGGTGGCAAGGGATTGGGGACCGAGTAAGGTGCGGGTACTATAAGGCCAAGTGGCGCTAAAATAGCTGTTGTCATGGGTGAACAAAAAGCGATTCGCCTCCGAACCGCTGATCATGACAGTGCGCTGTCCAAGAATGTTGGTTTTGTACACCAACCCGTATTTGTTTTGACGCTTGTCGTTGAAGTCAGCATCGCGCAAAAAGCTCAGGGTTTCGCCAATTAAAGGGAATCCGAATGTCCCCGGGGGTAGGGGAAGCGATCGCAGGGTCTCGTTGGAAGTCATGGGTTTGTCTGTCTCGAAATTACTCCCTCTCTATTTTGACACTGGAAGGCAAGAAAGTGAAACCAAATCCAATATTGGTAGATAAATTGATGACATTTCTCTACTCTTTTAGCATTATGGATTTGCGGTAGAAGCAGGGGGAGTGATATTAATAAAAGGCAATGCTCCATTACCACCCATCACCATCGGAAACTGTCCATTCCACTTTTCAATTGCTTCTTTTTGGAGAATCGATGGAGTCAAATTTTCTCGTAACAATCGTTGGGATTCGGCTTGACCTTTGGCCCGATTAATATCAGCAAAGGCTTCTTGTTCGGCTTTTTGGGCAATAAATGAAGCTCGTCTGGCTTCTTGTTCAGCAATTTGTTTGGCTTCAATAGCTTTAGCAAATTCGGGAGAAAATTCGATATTTACCAACGAAATAGCATCAACTAAAACGCCATAATTAGCCAGTCTTTCCCGAATATCGCTATCGATTTCTTCTTTTAACTCCCCGCGTCGCGTGATGATTTCTTCGGCATTGTTTTTAGCCGTAGCGGCTTTAACTACTTCGGAAACGGCGGGGGAAATAATCAGATTGACAATTTGAGTTTCATCGCCAATGGTCTGATAAACGGTATTCACTTTAGTGGCATCCACGCGCCAATTGAGGGCGACGTTAATGGTAACATACTGTAAATCTTTAGAAGCAGCATCAGCTTTGAGTTCGTCTTTTTGGACCCGCACGCTGAGGGTTTCCACACGAGTGACCAAGGGAATAATTCCGTGGATGCCTTCATCCAGGATGTCTTCCTGGACTTTTCCAAATTTCATAACGACGCCGCGTTCCCCGGCGTTGATAATCACAAATGGCTTTAAATTGGCGGCTAAGATTAAAAAGAAAATCGCCCCAATCACGGAACCGGAAATCAAGAAAATGGTCTTGGAATCGTAAGAATAACTGGTTTTAGCTGGCATTTTGATTAACCTTAATGATGTTGAAATTTACTGTGGCGAGGAAACACCCCATCCCGAACTTTTATGAAATTTTTCTTAAGTTTTTAAGAAGTCAAGTCCAGAGGGGTCTAGGGTTGACCTTGATGCTTCCAGGGACTTGTTCGCTATTTCTGTCCCCCACAACTTGATACAAATTGAGTGACTCTTAAAATATTAAACCGAAATCAAGAAGATTGTCCCAAAAGTAATAAAATGTTATGAAAAATTGAAAAAACCCAAAGTTGGCCGCAGACGGTGGAGGAGGCGACGGCGATTCAGGAACAGTTACGGGGACAGGTGATTGATGGGATGGGTGGCACTCCCCAATCCTGACTCTCGGAAACCACGCGGATGAGCGATCGCCTCCCTTGGAGTTAGGAAAATTCCGCAAAAGCGATCGCGATCGCTTTTGCGGCCAGATTTGGGTCACAGCTAGATTTGATCACGATCGCACCTGGAAGGTTCAGGCGATCGCTGTGCTTTGGGAATTTCTAGGAGATAATAACAATATTCAAGAAGCGATCGCTGTTAATAATAAGCGATGGGAGGGTTCTGCCATGACAGCTCATTTCCAATTTATTGATTCCCCTAATCAGGGTCACGGAAATCGGGACGCAGAACAAGTGATTTTTCATCAAAATTTGCAAAAATTTAGTAATCGCGTCAGTATCCTCAGTAGTTTGGCAACGGGTGGAAAAATTTCTTTAGAAGATGCTTTTGCCAAAATGAATACCCTATGGGAGGATTTGAGTGAGACCGTCCCCTAGGGAAATTGTGGTAATTTTCCATTCGCTTCGGCAGGGGTCAATGGGACCGGGAGTGCGACTTGATGGCGATCGCCCGAGGTGTTGGGAGTGCGAGCATCTTGCTCGCTATAGCAATCCTAAATGATTTATGCCCTCTCCTGCTCCCCTCTCCCCCTTCTCTTCGGCGGCCCAAAGGGGGAGAGGGGAGCTTAAGATGTCATAAATCATTTAGGATTGCTATATAGATCTAATTCGCTACCGATGCTTTAGGAAAAGACTGCTGATGCTCAAAGAGGAACCGGAGGCGATCGCAAGTATGAAGATTCGTTAAACCTAGTCCATCGAAGGAGGTAACCAGGTACAGTTTCAACAGAAGCAATCAACCGGAAAACACCTCAAAGCATCGGGACCCGGTGGAGAGGATGACACACGGGGTTTTTTGCCCTCATAGTGGCTTAGGGAACTCCAAAAAATAAAATACTCAAAACCCACACCCATGCATGGTGGGGCTACACGGACGAAGCCTGCCAAAGCCGGCTGAAGATAGGTCTTTAATTCCTAAATTTGGATAATTTATTTTTTGGAATCCCCTTAAACTCAATCTTTTCTGTGCAGAAGTCGAAAGCGCTGTGAATTCCCCACCTTTTCCAGAAAGCGGATAAGGGATAAGGGATTCGTGGAATGGTCTGATTCTATACTTGCCGCTGTATCGAAAAAAGCTAGATAATAAAGAAATCTTCCCGAGTCAGGGACGGGGAAAACAGGTGCTGCTACTATGGAAACTTGCGATCGCTATGCATGAACTAACCCTAAAGTGGATTGAAGCCGGTGAGATCAGAACTCAAACCTTATGGGATAAGCAACCGAGCAAACATCCGGGGACCGTCCGGATCGGTCGCGATCCGACTCGCTGCGATATTGTTTTGCTCCATTCGACGGTATCTGGGTTGCACGTTGAAATCTTTTATGATGCCCAGAAAAGTTATTTTTATCTGAGAAATCTTCGACTCAGCAATCCTTCTAAAGTGGATGGACAAATTTTGGCCCAGGGTGAGACGATGTTAACCCAAGGAAGCATCATTTGTTTGGGACAAGTCAAACTCAAAGTCATTGCGATTGACCCGAGGTTCTCCCCGACTGTCGCCGTTTCTACCCCAGAGGATGATCATAGCGAGTCCTCCATCAGTCAACCCCTGCGCCGTCGCATTTCCCGCAAACCTCTCCCGACCTATGGTTTAAAATGTCCGAATTGCCAGAAGATTTCTAATTATAAACTTCTCGATTTTGGTTGTCCCTGGTGTGGCACCTCATTGGACTCGGCTAAGAGCGTTTTGATGTCAACTCATGGTGATTGAGGGGAGAGAGGAGGGTTCATAGCGTTGGGTTCATAATGTTACCATAACTCGGAAACTTTCCCTGTGAAAAGTCTGTGAAAAAATCTGAATCTCCCCTCAATAGCATTTGGCTATTTCTGATGGTAGGGTCTACCGTCGTAGCAGCAATGCGCGGGACTCTGCCTGAATTGACAGAAGCGGCATTTGAGTCGGCGGCGAATGCAGTGACCCTGGCGATCGGGTTAATTGGGGCTTTAGCCTTGTGGTTGGGAATTCTGCGGGTGGTGGAAGTGGCGGGAGTCATGGAGGCGATCGCCCGAGGGATTCGTCCCTTGATGATCCGACTGTTTCCAGATATTCCCCCGGATCATCCGGCGATGTCTGCCATTATCTTAAATATCTCCGCCAATGCTTTGGGGTTAGGGAATGCCGCCACTCCCATTGGACTCAAAGCCATGAACGAACTAAATCGCCTGAATCCCACCCCGGGCACCGCCACCAATGCCATGTGCTTATTTTTAGCTATTAACACTTCCTCGGTGACCATTTTACCCATTGGGGCGATCGCCGTGCGGGCCTCTGCTGGGGCCACCAATCCCGGGGCCATTATTATTCCCTCAATCATTGCCACCTGTGCCTCAACCGCTGTCGCGATTCTGGGGGCTAAATTTCTCGCACATCGTAATCGGGACTCTGATCCAAATCCCCCCGTAATTGTCCCTGAATCGGACTCAGACAGCCCCTCAGAACCGGCAGAATATGCCCAACCATTAGAACCCTTAGAACCCCCGGGACTCGTGGGACGCTTGTTTTTTGGGGGGTTAATTGTGCTATTTTTTGGCGCAATTCTTTATCGCTTAACCATCGCTGGAACGGCAGGATTAGAAACCACCCAAATCATTGAGGCGATTTCTAATGGATTGTTACCTCTGGTGATTTGTAGCTTCCTGCTGATTGGATACTTTCGGGGAGTGAAAGTCTATGAAGTGTTAACCGAAGGTGCGAAAGAAGGGTTTGATATTGCTGTGAGAATTATCCCGTTTCTCGTGGCAATTTTTGTGGCGATCGGGATGTTTCGCAGCAGTGGCGCATTGGATGTGATGACGGCAGCTTTATCCCCCGTCACCAACTTGATTGGGATGCCACCGGAAGCCTTGCCGATGGCGCTAATTCGGCCCTTATCGGGGAGTGGAGCATTTGGAGTGATGGCAGAAATCGTGGAGAATGACCCCGATGGCTTCTTGTCTTACTTAGTTTCTACCATGCAAGGTTCGACGGAAACAACGTTTTATGTGATGGCGGTTTATTTTGGAAGCATTGGGGTGATGCGGACGCGCCACACCTTACCCGCTGCCCTTTTAGCCGATGTGACGGGGATTCTCGCCTCTTTGCTGATTTGTCATCTCACATTTTGAGGGGTGGGTAGCGGTTGAGATTCGCGGAAAAAACAACCCACCGGGTTGTAGGGGCGCATTGCGCCCCTACAAATACACCTTGATAGGTCTAGCATTGTCCACCCTACAATTGCTCAGTTGGGATTATACTCAATCTCGCTTAATTATCAGTCAATTCCCCTTACTTTTCCAGTTGAAACCAGGCGGTTAAGGCTACGGCTAAGGCATCGGCTGCATCATCGGGTTTGGGAATGGTTTCTAAATTTAATTCCCGCGCTACGGCTTGTTGCACTTGATATTTATCCGCATTACCATAGCCGGTAATGCCTTGTTTAATTTGGGCGGGAGTATATTCAACCAAGGGTAATTGATGTTGCGCCACCACGAGTAAAATCACCCCTCGCGCTTGGGCGACTAAAATGGTATTTCCCATGCGATAAAAGAACAATTTTTCCGCCGCTACTAAGTCGGGTTTAAATTGCTCAATGAGGGCGTGCATATCTTCATAAATCGTACATAACCGCTGGCCGAGGTCGGTTTTGGCGGGGGTTTGAATAATGCCAAAATCTAGCAGAGAAACCGTTTCGCTGCGACTTCTGCCCGGTCCTCCGGTTTGAGCGGCGATCGCCCCAAATCCTAATGTAGCTAAACCTGGATCTAATCCTAAAATTCGCTTTTCCATAACCGTTGAATGTAGAGGCGCTTGAGGTGGTTTTGAGCAACATAAACCCCAGCGCCACTACACCGATTTAACCTTCAGTTGGCATTTCTACGCCAAAGACACTGCTAAAGACTTTTTGAACCTTAGAACCACTATCAATGGATTCCAAGGGGTCTTTGCGTAAGCGGTGACGCAGACACAGGGTAATCACGCGACGGATATCGTCTAGGGTGACTTCTGTGCGTCCTTCTAATGCGGCGATCGCCTTGGCAGCGCGGTTGGTGACAATATCTCCGCGCAACCCATCCACATCAAGTTCAGAACAAACCTGGGAAATTTGGACGCGCATTTCATAATCCAAATTCACTGAAGGCAACAGGTTTTGAGCATCAATTAGCGTTTGCTGTAACGCTTGTTGTTCTGTTTCGTGTTGTTCCAAATAGGTTTGAGGATTTTGGTCAAATCCCGAGCGTTCTTCGACGATTTTCACCCGTAAAGCGGGTTCCTTCACCGTGCGGATTTCAGCGTGCATCCCGAAGCGATCGAGCAATTGGGGGCGCAATTCTCCTTCCTCGGGGTTACCGGACCCCACGAGTACAAATCGCGCCGGGTGACGAATGGAAATCCCTTCCCGTTCAACGGTATTCCATCCAGAAGCAGCAGAGTCTAATAAGACATCCACGAGGTGATCATCGAGGAGGTTGACTTCATCCACATAGAGGATACCGCGATTGGCTTTGGCTAAAAGACCCGGTTCAAAGGCTTTTACCCCTTCCGAGAGGGCTTTTTCAATATCAATCGTCCCACAAACCCGGTCCTCCGTAGCACCGAGAGGGAGGTCAATCATTTGGACCTTACGCTGCATCAGGGGCAATGTTTCTCCCCGAGAGGCGCGATCGCGCACAACATCACTCATCAGTTCAGGATCCGAGGGATGACTGTTGAAGGGGTCATCTGCCACGACTTCAATTTCTGGCAGCAGATCAGTTAAGGCGCGGATGGTAGTAGACTTGCCAGTGCCGCGATCGCCCATAATCATCACCCCGCCAATCTTGGGGTCAATGACATTTAGCAGCAATGCCAGTTTCATTTCTTCCTGCCCCACAATAGCAGTAAAGGGAAACACAGCACGCCGCGCGATCGCGGGTTGAGTTGGAATAGCTTGGGCAATCGGACTCACGACTTTACCTATATTTCTATCTATTTTTGGATGCCGTTTCTCATTGTGCCATTGTTTAACCCCCCTTGTCTGTCCTTATTGCGATCGGGCTTAAAAAAGGGCCTTGTTCCGGACCAACAGTGACTCAGACATGGCTGTGATTACCAGGTGGGGTCTGACTTTAATAAGACTTCAATTTGTTCTGCCGGTAAAGGTTTGGCGAAAAAGTACCCTTGACCGCACTCACAGCCGAGCGATCGCAATTGGGCCAATTGTTCCACTGTTTCCACCCCTTCGGCAATTACGTCCATTTTTAAATTATGAGCTAGGGCAATAATAGTTTTAACAATGGCTGAATTTTGGTCCCCTTCCCCCATCCGCATCACAAAGGACCGATCAACTTTTAAGGTATCCGTGGGAAATCGGTGCAAATAACTTAAGGATGAATAACCTGTGCCAAAATCATCAATGCCTAATTTTAAATTTAAGGCTTTCATTTCAGACAGCATCTCTATCGCCAACTCGACCTCATCCATTACCACACTTTCAGTTATTTCTAACTTCAAACAAGCCGGATCAAGATGGGTTTGGTCTAAAGTTCGTTTGATGACCTCAATCAGATCAGGTTGAGCAAACTGCTTCCCAGAAAGATTCACACTTACCATTAACGGCGGATCAGTTGGAAATTCTTGTTGCCATTTACAAATTTGCCAACAGGCAATCACGAGCACCAATTCACCCAACGGCACAATGGAACCCGTTTCCTCGGCAACGGTGATAAATTCACCGGGAAACACTAAACCCCGTTGCGGATGTTGCCAACGCACAAGGGCTTCAAATCCGCTAATTTTTCCTGATTTTAAATCAACCAAGGGCTGATAATAGACCAAAAACTCAGATTCAATCTGACCATTGACTGGGGTCGCCCCGGCATTAATAGCGCGACGCAGGTCTGTTTCAAGCTGAAATCGCGCCACGGCATTATTTTGCATGGCACTTTCAAAGACTTGAGGGCGAGATTTGCTCAATGCTTTAGCGCGATACATGGCGGTGTGAGCATCTCGTAATAAATTCCGGGAGTCATCGGCATGACCGAGGGCCATGCCAATGCTGGCGGTGGTATAGATAGCTTGACCTTTCAGGGTAAAGGGTCGGGCAATTTGGTGGTAAAGGGATTCGCCAATGTTGACGGCATCTTCGCCACGGTAGAGATTGTCCAGGAGAAGGGCAAATTCATCCCCTCCGACTCGGGCGAGGGTGACTATTTCAATGCTATCGGTCCTGGGTTGGCGCATCAGGGCCCGGATTCGTTCGCCGATCGCAATCAACAGTAGATCCCCCATTTCATGGCCGAGTCCATCATTGATAATTTTAAATCTGTCTAAATCTAGGAATAATACTGCTAATAACCGAGGTACGGGGGGTAATTTAGAGTCTAAAGAGACAACAGAAGATTTTGTGTCTTGAAGTGTTTGCTGGAGCTTTCCTAAAGTTAGGAAAAAGGGGAGAGTCTTCGGTTGCGATCGCCGATAGGCGCGGTCCAGTTCATTCATGAATGCAGTGCGATTCGGCAGTCCCGTCAAGTCATCATGAAACGCGGTATAGAGTAATTTTGAGGCAACAACTCCACTCATGGCGATCGTAAAGGCAACCGTCGGGGCAGCGGTGGGAATCCATCCGCCGGTGTGAAATAACCCAAATCCAATCGTGACAATGCCTGCAACTCCGAATATGACCCCTAAACCCAGTTTTAGGGGATGTTGAATCTGCCACGCTACCAGCCCACCAATGACGCCACAAGTAGCAATCCATAAAATCTCAATCCAGTTGGGTAAAAACCAAAAAACTGGCTTTCCATCAAGGGCGCTACTCAGGAGTTGACTTACCATTTGAGCTTGTACTCTCACCCCGGGCATTTTAAAGGTTTCTGTTTCCGTTTTGATGCCGTAGGGGGTAAAAAATAAATCTTTTTCACTGGATGCCGTTGTCCCAATTAAAACAATTTTATCTTTGATTAAACTGGGATCAACTTCGCGATTTAAGACTTGGGTGAGGGTAACTTCAGGAGAAATCGAACCGGGCGATCGATAGTTGAGCAGGATTTGATACCCATTGGCATCAACGGTTTTATACCCCCCGGAATGAGACGCTAATGGAGTTAGGTTGGCTTTTCCTAACACAATTCCCTGGGGATGGGTGGGACTATTGTCGATCGCAATACCGCGATCGCTCAGATACTTCAGGACCACTCGCAAGGCAAAGGAGTAGAACGTTTTTCCCTCTTCGTCCTGGGCAAAGAGTAAATTTCGGCGGGCAATGCCATCGGGATCATTGACAATATCATTAAATCCCACCGCCTCTGGGGAGAGATGGGGTGGGGATGGAACTCCCGGTTCCTGAGCATCAGAAAGTTTGGTAATGCCAATCACATTATCTAGGGATTGGAGTTGTAACCGTAAGTCTTGATGACCCGGAGACTGGGGGACATCCCGATACAAATCCAACCCAATCACTGCTGGTTCAAATTTATTGATTTCTTCCAATACTCGGGCGACAACGCGATCGGAAAGCGGCCATTTTTGTTGAGTTTGGATATCAGCTTCGGTAATTTTTACCAGTAATAATCGGTCATCAAGTCCTGGATTATACCAGCGATTTCGCATCATCCAATCATAGGTGACCAGTTCTAGGGGTTGAAACCCGCCAACTTCTCGAATGGTGAGAACGACTCCGATCGCAATAGCAATGGCGATCGCCACGGAACCCACGGGGGTATGCACCCGGTTGAGCTTGATTTTGGCAATCTGTTCATAAATCCCAGATGCCAACGAGTTGACTTGGCGAGAAAATTTATCAAGCACCGTTATTGGTTAAAAAAGTGGTTAAAAGAGGGGATGGAGTATCAAGTTAAAAGGAGCGATCGGCTCAATTGTGTTTTGCCTAATTCTGAGTCAGGTGTAGAGTCTGTTCCGGTCTAAATTCGGACCTTCTCGATCCTGCCTTCCCCTGCCCTAGATTGTCAATGGCCCAACTTAACTTTAAATCCACCCTCCATCCTTCTGGCAACCCCGTAAGCATTACCCGTGGCAATCTCAACCGGGCAACTCCCGCTCAACCTTACTATAGTATCGATAGGGGGATTCCCCCGAAGCGGGGTAAAATTCCCTCATCTAGTTCCAGGGGACTTTATTGAAGTATGGCAAATCAACTTCCGATTCCGGTTGTCGTCAATGGCGCGGGGGGCAAAATGGGCCGTGAAGTCGTTCAGGCGGTTTCTGAGGCTCCAGATATGATTTTAGTCGGTGCAGTCGATCGCAATCCTGAGTATCTGGGTCAAGATATTGGGGAAGTCATCGGATGTGGACCTTTAGAAATTCCGGTTTTAAATGACCTGGAAGGCACCCTGGGGATGGCACTTCAGGAAAAGCAATCGGCGGTGATGGTGGATTTTACCCATCCCAACACGGTTTATGAAAATACGCGGGCGGCGATCGCTTATGGGATCCGCCCCGTGATTGGCACCACCGGCATGAGTCCCGAACAGATTCAAGAACTCGCTGCCTTTGCGGAAAAATCTAGCATGGGTTGTGCC
>NZ_JAFLQW010000136.1 GCF_017313335.1 Phormidium pseudopriestleyi FRX01
AGGCGATCGGGGCGATCGTGATGTTTGCTGACGCATTTCTTCCGTTAGGCGATCGCACTATTTTCCTGTCGGAGGTCTTTGAGTCGCTAGATTCAGTCCACTATTTTTTTCTGACTTTCCTTTTTCTGAATTCTGGCTAGTTTTCTTTAGTTGAGGTGTTGGTTTTGGTTGTTGTTGTGGAGGATCTATCTTCTTCCCGCCTGAGTTTTTCGGCGATGGACGAGGACGATCCACAATAGGCGCATCCTCCCCTCCCATAATCTGAAGTGGAGTAGGGAGTACGGGGCGCTCTTGGTATTCATTAACTGTTTTAGCTCCATTCCTAGGCTGCCCGATATGGCACGCGCGTACATCCCGTTCAATTTCCATATATCGAGTTTCTTCGGATGAAGGCCCAGGCCAACTGAGCATCGCCAAAAGCATTTTAATACGGGGTATTGTATTAAAATCTGAATAACTTTCCCCCTGTTTTTTTAATTGAGTGACAATGTAATCCTCAAAAGCGTTAATGTACTTTTCTGATTCATCACCCGTAGCAAGGCGATCGCCTGTTGCCCAGTCTTCATCTTGGAATAAACTAGAATAGCGCGCAGTGCGATCGCTTAACCAAAGTTCATGGGTAATCGCGATCGCACCCATACCCAAGGGTTTACCCATCCCTAGAGACAGTCGATAATCCTGATCCCCAGCGATTTTGAGAATCCATAATAATGCCCCGAGTTCTATCTGAGACAAGTTCTCAAAGTCAAGGGTAAATTTAAACGAAACCCCCGGTTTTATCGGTTTAATTTCCGTCGTTTGACTTTCTGAAACATCTTGCGGGTTATCTAGCTGAATTGAAGGCGAATTTCCTTTATGCCAATACAGTTTATGACCTCTAATCATGGTTTCTTCACCGGGGGTACTCCCATAGTGCTTCAGTTTTCGTCTTTCCGAATTCGGTTGAACTAAATAATGTTGAAAAGTTGTCGGTTTTGGGCCAGCGAGAATTTGTGGAGTAACACTTTTTGTAAAATCTCCAGTCCACCAAATATCATCACTCTCTTTTTTCTGACAAATGGCATCACTGACAAAAACACGGCCAGCACGAGCTTGATTGTCTTCTTGCTTTTCATTTTTAACAAAGCCAAAAATTGCCTCTGCTAAGTCTAAATCTGCTCCCTTTGAGGTGGTAAGCTCACTAGGAATAAAATCGATCACTGAAGCGGCGCGATCGCTTCCTTTAGGGATGTAAGCAATCCGGAAATAAGGAGAGTGACCAAAGCGGGTAACTTTTGACTCCTTTCCTTGGGGTTCACAGTAAAAAATAGGACCCCCATCTTTTAATACACCTTTTTCCTTGTCAAATGGTGGTTTTTTTTGAAAATCTGTAAGACTGGTGCAATAATCTTCAATACTTTTTTCATCAATTTGAATAATTTCTGCCTGTTTATTCTCTTCAAAAATAAGACAATGGTTTTTCCTATTTGACGAGTTAGCGTTATCCGAACTTTCCAGCATATTGCCACTGGTTACTAGCATTCCTTTCTGTTTAAAAGCATCAATATTCTCACTAACATTTTCTGCAAAGGTACGACCATTTTTGATAAAACTGCCGTTGTAATTTACCAAAATGTGTTGGGGCTGGTAATCCTTCACTTGATTCATTTTCATCAAATTTGGAACGTCAGTGGAGCTCAATGAGCTTTCCTTGACCCAAATAAAGGAAAGATTACTAACCTTTGTTTTAGCAGGACGAATAAACCATTGCTCTCCACGCTTTACCAAATAGCCAGCCTTGACATTTTTTATTAATTCCTTATAAGGATATTTTAACGGATCATCCTTTTCAGCAGCTACAGCACGAAAGAAAAAGCGCTGCTGGTCTGATATTTTCGTCAGCTTTCCATATCCGGCAATTTCTACCAATGTCCGGAGCATTCCCCGCAAACTACTCCCAGGAATTACTGGATGCTGGGTTGTAGGATGTTGGAAGAAATCGGCAAGTGTCTTCCGTTTCTCATTTTTGTCTTTATCACTGAATTCATCATCAGATTTAGCACCGAATTTAGCAAAATTTTCTGGGGTCATCCCACAACGAATATAAAGAGGTGAATCCGTAGTTATCACGCATTTAATCCTTCCCGTATATCTGTTTTTATCGTAACAATTGGAGCTCGGTGGTTCTTCTGCTGTGACAATACTATCCGGCAATTCTACAAAATTATAAGGAGCGATCGCTTTTCTGTCTTTGGGGCCAAACTTAATATGTTTCGGTGTCATTTGGTTACTCCTTTTTCTGAGGTAAGAGAGACTAGACGGCTGAGAAAAATTCTGGCAACTCCTGATTTATTATCATAATCAATGTAATGCCGGACTACCAAGCGAACTGGCCGATGCATCTTTTCTGACTGAGACTCAAAATCAATACCCGTTAAAGGTACAGCGTGTTTTAATCCTTCTTGCCCATCGGATAGAAGGGTAAACCCATTCTTTTCTTTGCCTTGTGTACCCCAAAGAATTTGTTTTTCATCAGGGAGTCTTTCCGTCCCATTATTATCTTGGACTAAACGGGCTTGCAATCCTGATCCTGTACGCCAAACCAACACTTCTCCAGGGTATCCAAAAATTCGGCATTGCTGAAGAGTGAATAACCGTAAAGCTGGAAATTGGGGAAAAACATGATTAGCGGTTGTTAGTTTGCTATCTTTAAAATATCCCCAAATCACTCCATCCTCAGCATGAGCCAGGAGATAATCGAGTTGCCATTGTTGTGCTTGTTTTTCTAACCAAGCCGTAAAGGTCTCATCATCTACAATGTCATCAATGCCAATCTTTGTACATAACTGTTTGCTCATACATACGGTTTCTGCTTTCAGCGATTTTACGCAGTCTTCTAGTAAGTTCTTATCACTAACTTTAAGTTTTCCCTTTCCATCCTGGGTAATTGTCCAGGTTTGCTGGGTCGGTCCGCGATGATGCCATTCCATCTCAGCCTTAATTCCCTGCAATTTTCCACGTCCAATACTCTTTTCACCTCCGACAGGTAAATCGCTTGTCCATAAGTCTTTGAGCAGCAACAGAAGTAATCCGACTTCTGCTTGACTGGGTTGCCGTAACTCTAATTCCAGGTTAATGCGCGTTTCATTGCTGCCACACAAGATTTGCTCATCAAATAAAGCTCCATGATAAGCACCCCCGGTAAAGCGGTCTATCGCGATTCTGTTCTGCACCAATTCAGCGGTATTTTCGATAACACTTTCATGGACAATTAAACGACTTGCTTGTGCTTCTTTTGTTTTCTCATCAACTACCCCAAATAGTTGAGCCAGCATAGTGCGGCTTTTACCTAATGTCTCAATAATACGCTCGGTACGATGCCAAAGAACTCCAGCTAAACTGGTTCCTGATAGAACGGGAACAGGTTTACCTTGTCGGTGCGATCGCAGATGCACTACATCCGGAGCATATTCACTGGACCCAGGACTCGAACGAATCAGCAACGGACTGGCTAATTTGAAAGTTGCTTTCAGGACAAAGCGATCACGCTTATCCTCATCCTCTAGCTTAACATCAAGAGCCTCAGAAATTGATGCGTGGGTTGCATCTATGGTTGATTGATAGTCAAACATCAACCACGCTAATCGCTCCTCAGAGATCCGAAGGTCAAATAACCAGCTTTCCCATGCTTTGACATGACAACGACCAAACCCACGCCGTTTTTTCATTCCCAAGCCTATCTCTCCCTTTTCCAAGCCTTGTAATGCCAAACCCAAGGCTTTAATTAACTTTGCTTCATCATCTGTTTTATCAATTACTAACTCAAAACAAAGCGGAAATTGCGTTCCGGCTGCCAACAGTTCCAAATCATATTTAGCTTTGTCAGCAGCCGTTCCGGTTTTGCTATCGATTCTTACTCCATCTCGGAGTTCGATAGTGGGTTCTACGCTGATACTCAGAGCATCATCAACAATTAGCGGACTTTGGTCGCCATCTTCCTGACTACGAATCCCCCCAAACAGAGCAGTTGCGAGACTATTCTCTTCTTCATCTTTTCCGTAACCCTTCTCATATTCGTGCAGATAGTTTCGCAAAGCACCGGCAATGGAGGCACCTGTTAAAAGAGCGCGATCGCTAATACTGTCCCTCAGTAACATTAAATCCGTGGGATTCTTAGAATCGCTATTACCATTTCCTAAGCAAGTCGGTGTATCTAGGACTAAAATCCCTCGGACAATCAAACGTTTAATAATCTGGCGGTGGTGACGCTTTAACCGTTCTGAAGTCATGAGTCTTTCTCCTTCGTTGCTTGTTTGGCAATAGCCATAATCAATCGCAAGGCATATTCCATCGCCAGTTCTTCTGTAAGTTCTAAATTCACATCGGCGATCTTCACGGGCTTGATATCCTCGCTCCAAATTTTTAGGGGTTCATTCAGCCAGTTTTTCAGTTGCGCTGTTAACGAGCGATCGCCTATCCGAGCGCGATTAAATTGGGTACGGGAAGTTGAGGTAAGATTTTTCAGCAATTCATCAATCGGTTGGCGACTTTTCTTCGATAATGCCTCTCGCGCTACCAAGACTAATCGCGAAAGTTGGCTATTGCTTATTTGGTTAGCCGTTAACGGGTTACCTTGTACTTGGTTTAGGAGCAAATTTTCTAACTTATGGCACAATATTCTTTCTGCCATTTGTGTTGCTAAATTTCGTGAATAATCACTCTGGGTTGTTCGATCAGTTTGATGATTAACCACCTTCGGTAATTTGACCTTAAAATTGGCAGTATTTAGCAAGTTGACAGCTATTCTACCAAATCCTTCAACCCGTCTTTCTCCAATCCCTTCAGCTTTTAAAGTTAAAATTTGCTCCGTCGTTAGGTCGTCTACATAATTGTAAACAAAAACACTTCCTGCTTCTATAGCCGGGATTTGGGGTAGAGGAAGGCCCCATTTTCGGTTGAATCCTCCAATCGTTGTAAAACTAACATAGGAAGATTTAAGGGTGAGAGAAACTCCTAAAAACTCACAGAGCAACTGAGTCGGAGCAATCGGTACATATTGTCCCCTTTTGTCTCTAATAATTAAATCGCTTAAAAGGGTAATGCTTAGGCTTGTTGCATCTTCCTGACGGTTTTCAACAGGAACGTTCGTCTCATTCCATTTGTCGATAATTGAAATGTTAGAAATCTTATTGTGTCCATACCCTGCACTTTGAGACCCCCCGATCCATATATCTGGAGGATCTAGTAAATTTTGAAGAAGATCGACATCAATATCAGTACACAAAATCACTGCCTGAAAACTTTGCCCTGCATCTAAAGCATCATAGCGAAAAATTGCCCTGTCTCGCGTTTCGAGAACTTTATTGGTTGTGGGATTGAGCTTATCCGGTGCAGAGCGTCCTTTGCGGCGATCGCGCAGGTTATGAATATTAATCCGTCGATTTACGGTATAAAGAATTACACTTCCTGAAGAATCTTTTTCCCAAAAATATTCTCCAACTGGTTTTGGAGCTTCTAATTCGTGTTCATCCACGCTTAGATCATAAACCTGCATTAATTCTGATTCTTTTAGAGCAGCTTTTTTTTCTTTTATCCAAGACTTAGGTAAAGGTAGAGTGCGCTGTTGATTGTGACTGTATAGATAGCCATTCAAATAGCGCGTGCTGCCATCAAAGAACAATCGTCTAACGGTTTCATCTGTCAAAATATCAGTATTTTGCAGTCTATGACGCTGTAAATACCGTCCAATTAATGCTCCTCTTATCATACTGCCGGGAAGATAAGAATAAGAGACATCACTGTTTGGATCTCCCTGAAATGACGTGGCTAAAACAGGCTGCTGAGTTTCTAAAATAAAGGTAATCGCTTTCATACGGCTTGTTTTTCAATTGCTCCAAAACGCGGTAGATAATCTTCGTTCATCTCTTGTCCTTGGTCGTTAAAAAGCCTGCATCGTACATGACCGCGCCCTCGATTGCGCCCACTCCCAACTCGCCGTAATGCCCAGATTCCTGCAACTAAAAGTGATAGCATTTCATCGGTGGGTGAAGTCTCAAAGTGCAAAAAGGCCATAAATTCAAGGTCCCGCAGGATAACTCTAGCAGAACGCAAGCTATGTTTATCGGGTATTCCCTCTTTAGGGTCGATAGCCGTTTGGCGGCGGATACTCGTTAGAGACTCCAAGATATCGACAGATTTCAAATTGGGATCAAATTTAAGCTCTTGTGCAACGGCTTCGCGTAAATCTTTCGGCAAACAAGCATCGCCAACGTGCATCTGTGCTATTGTGTCCAAGGTACTGCCCGGACTCCCCAATAAATCTGCGGCCACCTGCTGCCAATTTTCGCGAGTACCATCATTAGGCAAAACGGCAACTAAGTTATCGCACTCCTCGCTTAATAATCCTTTGAGAGTACGGCCTCGTAGATAAGGAAATCCATGAGAATCGTATTCTACTTCTTGGTCGAGGAGACCTGCAACCCCATCTCCACGTCCAAAAGTGGTATCGCTCAAGAGTTTAATTTTTAGTTGGTAGATGCTCACCCGATTCTTCCTCCTTCAATGAGATGTAAAATTCCATCGCTTCAATGGCATCAAAATAGCCGCACTGTTTTTTTGTCCAACCACGGGTTTGCACCTGCTTTCCCCCTTCGGCAATTGGAGGTAAATTAGTTAAACCGTAAAGTTTAATAAATTCTTGAGTTGCTTGTGTTCCTTCTCTCAACTTTTTCCGTAAAGCGATAATTTTGTTGCGCCTATTTTTCCATTCTTCATCTTCGTTAAAAGCCTTGATGATGCTGGTAAAATTAGGCCAAGTCCGCCATTGTCCACGAAGTTGTTCTAACAAAACAGGGCGAATTGTCAGATCCCCTGCTTCAACTTTATATTCGCGATTCCGAATGTCGCTGATTGTACCAAACAAACCACTTGCTGCAATATGCCAATCAATAGCAGACAAATCGTTCTTTTTTTCATCAAGAAGAAAATTTTTCGCACTTTTACATAATTGTTCACTCAGTTCATAAGCCCTCGCAAAAGGATAGTGCGCTTTAACGATGCAAACTCCAGCACAAGCAGATAAGGGTTTACCGTCTGCGGCTGGCTGATTTTTAAAAGAGTTGAGATAAATTGAGGCTAATTCTAGCCCCAATCTACCATCACAGACGAAAGTAACATCATCCCCCCCATAAACTAAAGGACGGAAAGGTAAGAAATCATTTTTAATTGCTAATTTCCCTTTGATTTTGCCTTCGCTATCAATTGAATTGACAATTGCATTTGCAACATCTTTCAATGTAGCTAATCCCGCGCAATAAACGGAGTGGGAAAGTTCTCGCATAGCAATGATGTAATCTCGATTTTCCGGATACTTCTTCCCATGTTCTTGAAAGCGTTTACCCATATCATTACCATCGGCATGGACGATAGCAAGATAGCTATTTTCCCCGAAAGATCGGCCAAAATCATCGAAGTCTAAAGGAATTTTGTACTTCTTCGGCACTTTGGGATCGAAAAGTGTTCGATCAAGGTTTTGAGTAGCTGCCTTAACTGCATCCAACTTGGCAACAATTTCGCGGGAAACTAGATAAGACATTGGACATCCGTGGTCATTGTCGCTTGTATCCACCGCTACTAATTGAGTTGAGCGACAGGATGCAGTGACACCCAAACCCAGTAAAGGTGCTGAAGGAATTCTTCCTCTTTTTTGCCGATCTAACTTGTTTTTCATCAGGTCTTCAATCACTTCATAAAGTCGTGACTTAGCCCATTCAAATTCCTGATGTGCTGCAACCAGATTTATTCCCGGTGCTTCCCGTAAAATTTTGCTACTCAAAATCCGAGTAAACTGTTTAGCCGACTCCAGAGAGTCAAATAGTAAGACAGTATTACCGCCACCGGCATAGACTAACTCTGCCGCAATCTCTCCGTCTTCAATATGGGGTTTTTCTTCAGGTTTCTCCCAGTGGGGAATATGGACAGAGCGATTTTGTTGCTGTCCCAAGTCTCGCAACTCTTCCTTTGCCCATTCATTGGTGGCTTGATCAACTAAATAAGAACCTCCAATATTTTCTCGCAATCGGTTACTGCCAAAGATATAGGGCTGAATTCCCGTAGTATCGATTACCGTGGCAACATAGCGGCTCATTTGTTTGCCTCCTGATTATTTTCTTCGATCCACTCGGCAATTTTTTCTGAAAGTTGCTCTAGATCTTTCCGTCCAAATACCTGGATTTTACGGTTGTCTATGGTCGTGATTAATTCTGCTTTAAGTTCATCCGGTTTGTCATAGCAGCAAACTAAAGCTACTCGCGCTTCATCTCCTCCCAGTTGACGCGCTCTTAAATACGCTTCAAACAGCTTGGATTTGCAAAGAACTTTAGTACTGTCAGTTGTACAAGATATAGCAAAAAGCTGATATCCCAACATAAATGCAACGTCAAATTCAAACTTTTCCTCAGTGCTTTCTGAATTTTGATCTTCGATGTGAAATGACATCCTTATATCGTTAATTGGGTATTTTTTAGAAACGTTTTTGACTTGCTCTAAAACATAGTCTTCTAGCCAAATACCATCTAACCATTCGCCAATATGTTTTAATTTTTTAAAACCTTTATTTTTGGTTTTTGTAAGAGATAACTCTAATTTTTCTTGGCAGGCATCTAAGTTTTTACAAAGAATGTTTTTGATTTCTGGGGGTAAAGAACTTATGTCGAGAATTGGTTGTTGTTTTAAAACGCTTTCGTTTGCCCAATTTTTACCTGGTTTCATTTTGGGTTTCATTTCATTTTCACACCATGCTCTCCAGGCTTCTGCGTTTTCTTGATATTTGTGAAAATCTGCAAAATCTGCGGCGGCATCAGGCAATTTTGCATCTAAAGAAGGTGGTTTCTTTTCTTGCCAGGGCAAATTATGTAGCTTGAACAGTTTTTCTAAAGATAGCTCCAGAGGAATTTTTTTTCGAATAGGCTGATCGTTTTTGCGGTCAATGCACATTTCTAATCGCCGTGAATCTAAATAGCTAAAAACTGCATCCGGTTTGTTTTCTTGTACAGCACGATAAGCGTGAACTGCCATTGCTTTCGTACCCCCAGTGTAATGCAATCCAATTTTTCCTGTTAAGGGCTTGATTATTTGTTGAATTGTTTTACGAATAAAATCGCTATCGGATTCTCGATCCTCTAAATCAACAGGTTCAAGTTGTTGTTCTTGAATCGGGTTGGTTCCCCCTTTTTTTAAACATTCTACGAGACATTCTTCCTGCTTTATGGTGTGTTCGGTAAACACGAGATAGACTGTGCCGCCATCTTCTAAAAGGGTTCTAGCCGCTATATAGTTGGGCAGAGGGTTTTCACCTACGAGTAGAAAGAGGTGTTCGACTTTGTAGCTGTCCAGAGTAGTCATGTTTTTTAGGATATTGTAAAGTGCAAAGTTGCAGGTCTGTTTTTTAGGAAACTGTTACTTATTCAGAAGGCCCTTAACCCGTTCCAATAACACCTCGGGAACTGCTGTGGCATTCCCGCGCAGCCAGGGACCGCAGGTGAGTTCTAAATAAGGTTGCTCTTGGTGAATGGTTTTGCATGGTTCTAGGGTACTGTGAATAACGGCAACCGGAATTAAATTTCCCCGATCGCGA
>NZ_JAFLQW010000603.1 GCF_017313335.1 Phormidium pseudopriestleyi FRX01
ACGTTTTTCACCGCTTCGACGGTTCCGTAACGCTTTTGGAGGTTTTCGATTAAAACAGCAGGGGCCATGAGTTTTTTAATCCGAACTTGATACAAATCTACACACTCTGTAGTTTTATTTTAAACGGTTTATGGTAAGACCGGAGTAAAAATTTCAACATGGGGCCTGTCAACCCGAACGATTATGTTACTCCAAGCAACAGGGCAGACTTACCCTTGACTTTTGAAAATCTGCGATCGCCCTGAATATCTGGAGTTTGGGCCCAAGGTAATCCCCTACGTTCTTACCAAATAGAGGTGTTCAATCAAATTATCGAGTAAGTCTATGACTTGATGGGCTAGGGTGGGACTGTGGATTAAAACACCCAGTTCTAAATTCAAGGAAAGGGCATATTCGGTCAGATTTGCGCTGGTGATAAAGAGGTGCCGCCGATCGCAAATCACGGATTTAATATGCAGAGAACCCGATTTACCAGAGGAGTCTTTCGATCGCTTTTCTAGGGGCCACACAAACACTTGAGCCCGTTGCAGAATTTCTGTTCCGAATGTTGCCGCTAATCCAAACGGAATTTTACCATCCCCTGATGTAGGCGTTTCGGCGATAATTCTGAGAGTCACTCCTCGATCTAGGGCTAATCTGAGGGCTGTAGCAATTTCTGGGATTTTATAGATAGCAAAACTGACAATGGTTAACTCTTGCTGAGTCTGTTCGATTAACTGCAACAAAACGCGATCGGTCCGACGGACGGGTAATGCCGAGAGTTCAGGTCCAGTCCAGACTAATTCTACATTGAGGGCTTCTCGGGTGGAAGCGATCGCCTGTCGCGAAGTTTGCAAGGCTAATGCTAAACTCCGACTATCCCAGCGATCGCCATCTTGTTGCCAAGCGGTCAGTAAATCCCCAATAATTCGGCGAAAGGTAGCGTTAGGAAACTGATTCAGGAGGCGATCGCTTTGTGCGACATCCCCCCCTAAACTTTCGCAAGTGAGGCTTTCCAGCAACGCATTGAAAGTCGCCGGAGGTAAAATAGAGGCCACGCGATAAATTTGCTCTACCAGGGGAGTCGTCACGGCTTACTCAAAAAACGCCAGTTGTTTCTCTTGAAGCGTCCATACCAGTAGCGATCGGTCCAAAAACTTATTTCCCCGTTCGCAGGAGGTTTCAGGACTGAACAAGCAAGCATGACAGGCCGCCCAGTGCAATGCGGGGTTCCCTTCTGCCGGGTGATGTTCCGCACAAAGGGGGTCAGAGGCACAGAGTCGCATTTGTTCTAAAGCTTGGGTAACATGATATCCAAAAGTGGTCGGTTCTCCTAAATTCACCAATCCCCCTAATGTTCCCTCACTATCAGCAGATGCTGTATAAATTAACACCCCCGCTTGAGGCCCCTTTTCATCCGTGGGTAATTGAGAGTAAATGCGTTCTCGCAAACTCGCTGCATTATAGCCACATTCAATGGCCAATTGCCGCATCAAGGCATGGGCAAAGGAATGAATTAAGATATACCGAATTCCGGGGAAATTCGCTTTATCCGGGTCAATATTTCGGCTATTCAGCCAATCTTTGTAGGCGACGCGGGTTAAAATTTCCTGTTTATTAACCAGGGTTTTCTGTTCCCAGTCCTGGATTAACTGTTCATTAAATTGAATAAAAATTCCTTCTCCTTTGACTTCAGTGGCAGGAACCCAACTGGGAGGATTTCGACTGAGATTGACTAAATATTGTTCGGGAATATCTTCTAAATCAGCAAAATCACCGGGAGATTGCAGGCGAGTAAACCCAATCAGCGCCCTCACTTCTCGGAGTCGTTCGACTAGGACTACTTTTTGGAAATAATTGCGATATCTCTCGGGAGGGGAAACGGGACGTAGTTTAAAGTCGGAGGTATTTTGGTCGGGGTCTGCTGCAGATAAAAAATTCCATTCGGGGGTTTTTAGGTCTTTTAATTCGTCGGTTTCTTCCCCGCTTTTTTTTTGTTGGATTGCCTCCCAAATTTGGGGAATTGGATAAGCAGCAAAGTCTTGCAGTTCTCCCAGAGATTGCAATGCGGATAAAATTGCTTCCAAAGACTCTGGGGTTTTGGCTTTACTTAAAGGCGGCCAGTTTAAGTTCACTAATTCGGCTAACTTTCCAGATTGGGTGGGAATGGAGAGGGCGGATAAAGTGATGGAAAACCAACTATTAGATGCCCCCAAGAGTAACCCTTTCATCTGTTGGTCACATTCATCATCGAAGTTGCGGAGGTGAGGATGGCGACCCCGACAATTGGGCATAGTTTGCTTGCCTTTTTCCCCAAAAGCATCGGAGAGGGGGCGGGAGGTTTTGCACCCATCGCAAGAGACTACAATATCCGCAGCGGTTCCAGAAATGCCCCATTCTTCTAAGCGCAAATGACCGAGACAGTCGGTATTGCCATGATGGACAAAGTACCGCCAGGGAAAATCATCTAAATGCCCGCGATCGCAAGCTGCCAAAAAGCGTACCGGAATCACTTGGGGTGGTTTTCTATATTTAGAACAATTTTTATGAACATAGTGGGTTTCTGTGGGACGATAGAAATCAGTTTGGAGTTTGAAAAATCCTGAATTTAAGGGCGCTAGTAATCGACATTTGGGACAAACCACCCAACCGGGAAAGGGGGCGACGGGAATACCGATGCGGGAGAGTTCATCAGGGGAACTCAGGGAACTATTTTCCTCCGGGGGGAGTGGGGGAGAAAGCAGTTGCTTAACTTGAGAACCGACTTTTTGACGAACCGCTGAAAGTAAGCGTTCTTCTGGCAATTCAATACTGCGGGATTTGTCCCAATCTTCTAATCCCATAATCATCACGGAAAGGCGGGGTAAATCGGCAACGGCACCGACTCCAAAGGAAAAGAGAATTTGACTCGGACGGAGTTCACCAACTCGGTATTTGTATTTTTTGGAGGAATTCATTACAGGATAAATAG
>NZ_JAFLQW010000177.1 GCF_017313335.1 Phormidium pseudopriestleyi FRX01
AACCGGAGAACGAAACTCCGACTCAACCCGATCCAACTTCTCCACCGATAGGGTCAGATAATCCGTCAACCGGACCCATTGTCACTCCTTCTATACAGCCGAATCCAGTATCTCCACCGTTGATTATTTCACCGGAACCGGATGGGAGTAATCCGCCTGGAGACAATATATCGGACTCAGTTCTTCCCGGTAATAACGGGGGAGAGAATGTCCCGATCGCACCGATAGTCCCAAACCCTCCGATTGATTCTTCAACTCCAAACGGGGAATCCACACCCGAGGCGATCGTTCGTAACCTGCGATCGAGGCAATTAGAGGTTGCGCCGAATTTAGGAGAAACAGAGATTGCCAATACCTTAGCGCCACCTATTCCTAATTTCGGGATGGATTCTGGACGCTTAGAGTTAGCTGAAACCTCCAATATGTCACAGTGGTCTGAAGCACAAAATGATCCAAACATTCGGACGATTAGTCGGATAGATATCGAACAACAGCTTGATCAAGGAAATATTACGGAAGCGATTAGTCTTCTGGATATGTATTTTACCGAAGAACTCAGTGTGTATCTGAGTCAACCCGTCCCAGGTCCTCGGAAACCCTTGAGCGCCCTGCAAGAAAAAGTTGTCCATGATTCTGAACCGACTGGGACTAATCCAGCGATTATTTATACCTTCGCTAGAGAACAAGAATTAAGTCTAATTCTTGTTCCAAGCAAAGGTGATCCAATTTACAAAAAAGTTGAGGCGGCAGATCGCGAAACACTGCTGAAAGTCGTTACAGACTTTAGGAAGGCCATTGCCGACCCCCGGTCCCGAATGACCAAAAGTTACCAAGTTCCTGCCCAACAACTCTATGAATGGTTGATTCAACCCTTAGCAGAGGACCTTAGAGACCTGGAAATTGATACATTGATGTTTTCAATGGATGAGGGGTTGCGATCGCTGCCTGTAGCTGCTTTATACGATGGGCAGCAATTTCTGGTTGAACAATACACGATTGGCCTAATTCCCAGTATGAATTTAACGGAAATGAACTATAACCCGTTGAACAATGCTCAACTCTTGGCAATGGGAGTTTCAGAATTTTCTGAACTGTATCCATTACCGGCGGTCCCGGTGGAAATTGCCAGCATTTTAACGGAGTGGCCCGGACAAGCTTTTTTGAATGAAAAATTGACATTAAAGAATCTCCAGGCACAACGTCAAAAAGAAGCTTTTCAGATGATTCATTTGGCAACTCATGCGGATTTCAAACCTGGGTCTCCCAGTAATTCTTTTATTCAGTTATGGGATACGACCCTACCGCTTTCTGAACTACGCCAACTGAAATGGAACGAACCACCTGTTGAATTATTAGTGTTATCGGCTTGTCGGACGGCGATCGGCGATCGCAATGCGGAGTTAGGGTTTGCTGGGTTAGCAGTTCAGGCAGGCGTTAAATCTGCTTTAGCCAGTATTTGGTACATCAGTGATGAAGGAACAGTGGCCTTAATGAATGAGTTTTACAATCAATTTAGATTGGGATGGATCAATGAAGATGGTACCGCTTCATCAACCCGACCTTACATTAAAGCAGAAGCCTTACGCCGCGCTCAAATCGCGATGATTCAGGGAGACTGGCGGATTGAAAATGGGGAGTGGATTGCCAACAATCCCTCTCGGAAAATTTCTCTGCCTCCGGAACTCAAACATTTAGGGAATCAAAATCTCGATCATCCCTATTATTGGGCTGCTTTTGTCATGATTGGTAGTCCTTGGTAAAAGGATCGCGGATAGTCTAAGTAAATTTACTTGGGTTACCCGCTATCGGTGTCAATTTCGTCAACCCGAAAAATTCTTTACAAATTTTAATAAAACTATATATAGTCTCACGTTATCTGCGTAGTTTCCCTAGGGTCCTTTAATTGACGGTCCTGATAATCATGTTATACTGGGAAAACCACTATAGCAATCCTAAATGATTTATGCCCTCTCCTGCTCCCCTCTCCTTGTAGGCCGCCTTATGTTGGGGGAGAGGTCTTATTCCACAACTGATTTAGGACTGCTATATAAAATTGTGGACATTTAGGGACTTATGACTAAAGGACCTGCGTTGATAACACCGATTAAGGGGATGGAAGACGCCCTCGCCAGTCCACAAAAATAAGAGAGCGATATCCATCCTAGGGTATAAGGGATGGTCAATCAATCGCCGCCTCTATGTATTTTGACAGAGATATGAATACCTGATTAATCCAGTTGAGGGCTAAATTTCTCTCGATTGGGCCATATCTAAATCGTTACCAGACACTTAAGATTAAGTCAAACCCTGAATGTTATTGCCTCTATCTCGATGAAAGAGTCCAATACTTCAGAAGGTGAATCGTTATCTAAAAACCTTGGGGGATAAGGGTTTTTTCACAAAGGGAGGAGTGTATATGCCTGAGCTAACAATAGGTTTAGATATTCAAGTCAATACAACCGTCGAGGGAGATCAGGTTAACCCTCGCATCAATAGCAACGGGCAGGGGACCACGCTCGTCGTTTGGGAAAGTTTGGGGAATTCCCCGGGGATTTATGCCCAACAGTATGACAATGAAGGGAATCCCGTCGGGGATGAGTTTGAAGTTGCCACAGGTAACAATCTGCAAAACCCATTAGTAGCAGTCGCCCTCGATGGCAGCTTTGTGGTCGCTTGGGAAGAAGCTGGGGCTGAAAACCGGATATTTCTCCAGCGGTATGACAGTGCGAAAAATCCAGTAGGAGAGGCAGTCGCCACCTCACTCACCAGTGCTGGAAATAAAGGCTCCCTCGCCCTTGATGGTCAAGGAAACATTCTATTAGTGCGGGCCGAGGGCAACGGTGCGAATGCAGGCATTTTCGCGCAACGATACAACGCCCAAAACCAACTGACCCAAGACTTTCAGGTGAATAACGAGGGAATCAATGCGGCCAACCCCACGATCGCAATGGCTGCCAACGGCAATTATGTGATTGCGTGGCAGCAAATTACCCCGGGAAATCAAGCAGGATCGGCTCGAAATATTGTAGCCCAACGCTTCGACACCACGGGGCCACTGGATCTGCAAGTATTTCAGGCGAATACGACCTCTCAGGCTAATCAACAGAACCCAGTGGTGGCGATCGCCCCGGATGGATCAACCTTCTCAATCTCTTGGGAAAGTGGCGGGGGTAATGCCTTTGGGGGGCTGTATGCTCAACGCTATGAGTTCGATTCGGGCAAAGCGATCGGGAATGAAATTCAACTCGACGCCGGAATCAACGTTGCCACGAAAGAGGTGGCAATTGGTGCCGATGGAACTCTGGCGATCGCCTATTCAGAAACCTCTGATATCTTTGTCAAACGCTACGATCGCGCTGGCAATCTGCTCAATCCCGAGGAAACCGCCCCCCTCAACGCATACACTGATGGCACTCAAACCTCCCCGGCGATTATTCAGAACAATCAAGGCAACTTCACCATTGTCTGGCAAAGCCAAGATCAAGACGGCAGTGGTTATGGAATCTATGGTAAAGGGTTGAGTGCGGGAGTCAGCAACGAGGATGATTCGGATCTTCCCGAACTGATTATCACCCCCACCGAAGAGACCCTGGAAGTCCCGGAAGGCAGCAGTAAAGAACTCTACTCGGTAGTTTTGAGTCGTCAACCGATCGCATATGTCACGATCGCCTTCGAGACGGGTGAGGGAATTGAACCCCTAAATCCAATCATTTTCACCCAAGACAACTGGGACATCCCTCAACCCATCACCGTCACCGCGATCGCCGATGAGATTGACCAAGGCGATCGGCCTCTGGAAATCCGCCATCAGGCCACCAGTTCTGACCCCGATTACGATGGACGGGAATTGGGGTCAGTGGTTGCTACTCTGATCGATGTTCCCCCTCCGGTGACCCCGGGTGGGGTGAGATTAATCGAACCCATTGGGAGTACCGAGGTCCTGCAAGGGTTCAAGGGGGACTCGTATAAAATCGCCCTCTCCCAGAAGCCGACAAAGCCCGTTACCATCACCGTAGAACTGCCGGAGAGCCTCTTAACAATGGGACAGGGCTTTCCCCAGGGTGAATCCACAACCGAAGAGACCACCACCTTCACCATCAGCTTTACCCCAGAGAACTGGAACATCTCCCAAAGCATCATGGTGAATGCTTTAGATGTTCCTCTTGTACCCAGCCGCAGTTTCCAACACGGAACGTCTTCGTTGGGGATCAATTATGCCATTACCAGTGATGATCCGGCCTATAACGGCTTAGAGATAGATGCGTTAAGCCTGAACTTCAAGAACACCAACAACCGGGGACTAGAGAAAACCCTCACCGAAGCTTCAGCGATCGGACTGAGCACCGTTGACGATCGCATTACTGGATCCCTAGGCAATGATATTATCCACGGACGCGAAGGGAATGACATTATCTATGGAGTCGAAGGGGACAATATTATCTATGGACAGGAAGGCAACGACGGCATAGAGGGCGGCGCCGGTAACGATATTATTTATGGCGGTGCTGGGAATGATCATCTGTATGGGGATGCCGGGGATGACATTATTTATGGAGGGGAAGAGAGCGATCGCATTTATGGAGGAGAGGGTAACGATGTCCTCTTGGGCGATGAGGGCAGCGATCGCCTCTTTGGAGGTCCCGGTCGCGATACCCTCACCGGAGGTCCTGGTAACGATAGCTTTGGCATCGGTCCTGGCACCGGGGGAGACAGTCCCAGCGAAGCCGATGTGATTACCGATTTTACCCAAGGGGAAGATATCATCGAATTTGTGGGCAACCTCACCTTTCAACAGTTGGATATCTATCAAGGGAGTGATGCTGATGCGGACGATACCATCCTGCGCGATCGCCAAACCGGGGAATATTATGCGCGGTTGCAAAATGTCATCGCCACCAGCCTAGACCCCTTCGATTTCGTTTAACTCCGCCGACAGGTACAGCAGTCCCGATTGCCGGTATGATGGGGAAAAGAATAAATCACCCTATAAGATGAATCCCGAATCCACACTCAACCAGCTAAAAGCCGCCTGTCCCCAAGGACAACTGCCTTCTAGCTATGGAGTTTACTTTAAGAATACCCTCGTGGCCCTGTGCCACGCCCTGGAAGATCATCTGTTGGAATCTTCCCCCACAGACTCTGACCAGAAACCCCTGGTTTTAGTCACCTTTCAACAAGGCAAGTGGTACTTGCAAGAAGCTGAACGATATTGGGACCTCGCCCAGCATTCCGGTCATGTGGCGATCGCTGCCCGCTGTGACAGTGGCTTTAGCACCCACCGCACCAACCAACTGGAAAACGTTTCCTTACTGGAATTGGATTCGGAGGATAGCTTAGTTAATGAATGGAATTTAATCATTATCGCGCCCACCTACCGGGCAATGCTTTTATGCCACGAGCTTTCTGAAGAAGAGTATTTACCCTCCGGTCAACCTTCCGTAGATATGGAACGAAAATTCTATGGAATGTGGACCTTTGAGCAAGAACTCGTCGCCAAATCCGCCGAAATTTTAATCGAACGATTTCGGCCCTACAATTCGCCACTGTGCGATCGCCTCCGTCAACAACTCCAGGATATTCTCAACACCGAAGGTCTTCCCCTGGCAGATATGACCGGGGTAGTCACCCGCATCGTCACCTACCTGCAAACATCGCAACAGCAACTGGTGACCCTGAACCGGCAAACCAGGGAACTCTGGGAATTAGAAGGTCGTGCCCTAAAAATCAGCCGGAATTTGAATGCCAATAAACTGCAAGCCTTCTTACGCATGGCCCAGCGCGTAGATGAACGAGATCAAGCTAATCCCTGCGCCTGCCTACAAGTTGCGGCCTTATCTGAAACCGTCGGTCAGTTGCTAGATTTGCCTACCCTGCAATTGCGGCGACTGAGACTTGCGGGGTTACTTTTCCGGACTGGGTTAGTTTCCGCACCCCGAGAAATTTTTGCCGAAACCTCGCGAGAGTTGGATGAAGTGAGCTTAACCTTTTGGCGCGATCGGGCCATCCTCAGCGCGCAATTACTCTCAGCAATGCCTGAATTAGCCCCCGTCACCCACATTGTCAAACATCACCTCGAATATTGGGATGGCAGTGGTAAACCCGATGGACTGCGAAGGCAAGACATTCCCCTAGAATCCCAAATTTTGGGGTTAGTCTCCTATTTCCAAGAACTCACTCAGTCTCGCGGTTCGCGATCGGCCCGCAGTCTATCCGATGCCCTCGAAAAATGTCAAGCTCGCAGTAATACCCGGTTCGACCCCCAATTAGTCGATACCCTCTCCCATATCGTCCGACTCACAGAAATGGGCCTCATGCAACTCCCCGATCGCCCCTCTCAATTGCCCAACGTCTGGCTAGAAGAAGCCTAGTCGGGAGGATGGGGGAGATGGGGAGGATGGGGAGATAGGGAGAGATTCCTCGTTACATGGCTGAAGCCATGTCACGCTCTCTTGGAGGCTCTGCCTCCAGTCCCCAATCAGGTAGGCGGTAGACCCTCCAATTGCTCGTGTTATGGCTTGAGCCCATATAGCGGTTCTAAATGAATTTGCGAATGGACCCTCACCCCCAACCCCCTTCGACCCTTCGACCCTTCGACCCCCTTCGACTGGCTCTGAGCCCCGCCGAAGGGTCGAAGGGGGCTTTAGAGCATACCTCATGAGTCCGGGAACCGCTATACTTCCGGTCCCCTCCCCTTGGCAAGGGGAGGGTTAGGGTGGGGTCCCCGGTCCCCTCCCCTTGGCAAGGGGAGGGGACCGGAAGTAATCTTAAATGTGAGGCAAATCCCCCCTGAACGTAAAAAAACTACTCTTGTAAGTCTCCCCCATCTCCCTCACCCAATTACCCACCCAACTTTCATGGATTTACAAGCGATTCGACAAGG
>NZ_JAFLQW010000021.1 GCF_017313335.1 Phormidium pseudopriestleyi FRX01
GAGCTGGGAACTAGCTTCGCATCTCCAAGGTAAGAACTTTAACGCTTACTCCTAACGTAGGCATTTCTGCCTGAGTCTGGTCAACTATGGGCTTGAAAAGCCCCCGCTATATCAGTAATCTGATTATTGCTGGGTTGTTGACTTAATCAATCGGATGCGCTTTATCGTCAGACTCTCAGGAATGATAGTACGCTGACAAAGTGTCCTCCGATCTTCTTCTCTTCGCTAACGATAGCGTTATTGAGCGAAAAAAAGCAGGAGGTCGTTACAGATCAATGAAAATCTACTTAAACCTCATGATATCTGCTCATGTCAGGCTAGATTAGCGACCCGGGGAAGCATTTGAGAAAGGCTCCAACCCATAAAGGTCTTGTCCGGCAATCCTGGCGCGGGTAGCCTGTGCATAGTGTACTCCATCAAGGGTGAAAGCGGACTCCAGAACAAACGACATCTCATGACTGACTAGATGGACCCTACATGAAGCCGAATCATGGCTTCGACGGTGGAATGTCCTCCAAATCTTCTGCGCCTTCAACCCCAGGTATCTCTATGACCCCTAGAGGCCTCAAGCGCTATATAATCAGAACCAATCATGAGATTTCAGGCTTCGGAAAGCTTCCATACCACCAAAGCGAGGAGGAATTGCGATTCGTACATGGCGACGAACCAAAACATCAGGAAAAATCTAGACCATCCGAACAACCGTGCATTCTTTAGAGCTTCGGACCCCTCAAAGAGTCCGAAGCGTTGACCCCCCAACCCCAATTAGCGATGCAAGAGTCTCTCGTTATTCCTAACCAGAAGGCCCTTTCCGATCCCTTGAATTTTTTCAGACTTCATAACCCAAAGCTGAACTTATTCGAGAAGTTGGTTCCCGACTCAATTTTAGGCGGAAAAACTGTAGAGCCCTTTTGGAGCGAATACACCCAGGCGATATCCAACGCCTTATCTACTCCTACCCCACTGGAATCGTCGGATTTAGAAAACCACGTCTTGAGGAATTATGCCAGCCTTCAAAATGCCAACTCGTGGTTTTCAATGAACGTCACTCCTCTAGAACAAGGGAACTCATTGAAGATATCCTGTCCATCCTCTCGCGCTTTTTTGCTCGGTTATACCGGAGCAGAACCCGAAAAACAGCCCAAAAAGCGATTTAAGAAAACTCCCCGGAACTCAACCACCAAAACTACTCCAAATGCCGTTAAAAAAATCCGCATCTATCCGGGGAAAGAACTTCACAAACTTTGGAAGCAATGGTTAGCTGCCTATCGGTGGATTTATAACTGGACGATTACTTACCTAAGAAATGAACCCCACTTATCCGCCTTTTCATTACAAAAGTTAGCCCGTGAAGCCAATCGCCCCGATTGGGTCATCCAATTGCCAGGACATCAACTCCAAGAAGCTGTCGCGGATGCCGTAGATGCCCATAAGCAAGCAAGAGCCAATCATGGAACAGCCTCGTTCAAGTCTTGTCGAGCTTTTTCTCAGGTGATTAAATTCAAAGCCGGGAATTTCAAAAATGGCACTTGGTATTGCCAAAGAACTAAAGGACTTGAGTTCAAATCAGCCGAAAATTTTCCCCAACAATGCCCTTATGGAACCCAGATTCTTTACCAGAAAGGGAAATGGTTTGGATGTTTTCCGGAATATCGAGAACCAACCCCCACTCAACAGGAACGAGTGATTGCGTTAGACCCAGGAGTCCGGACCTTTTTAACCGGGTATGATGGAGAAACAATTTTAGAGATTGGTCAGAAAGACATCGGCAGAATCAATCGACTCTGTACGCATCTTGACCAGTTGATGAGTAAAATTGCTTTATCCTCGAACAAACGTCAACGCTATAAAATGCGTAAAGCGGCCACTCGAATGCGGAGTAAAATCCAAAACTTAATCAAAGACTTGCATAATAAGTCAGCATCTTTTTTGGTCAACAATTACAAGCTAATCTTGCTGCCGACCTTTGAAACATCTCAAATGGTGGAACGGCAAAAAAGAAAGATTCGCTCAAAAACTGCCCGGAATATGCTGACTTGGAGTCATTATAAGTTGGCGGAGCATTTGAAGCAGATGGCACGGCGAAATGGAGTGATGGTCGTTCGGTGCAATGAGTCATTTACTTCTAAAACTTGTCCCAAATGTGGTCATATCCACGAAAAACTGGGAGGAAACAAAACATTTCGATGTCCTGAGTGTGGTTATCAAGCACCCAGAGATGGGAATGGTGCCCGTAACATCATGTTACAGGCTCTGCAGGCAACTGCCTTCACCATTGTTGGTGATGCCATACTATTCTTAGAACTGCTCCGTCATGAGTAGGTTTGATTCGGTTAAATGTTGCACACTGTTGGAAGTTGGTTTGGTTTAAGGAACAAAACTCATGGCTAAACAATTGAACCTACTGTCTACCGGACAGGTTATCCCGACTGCTTTGCACGTCGAAATGCAGCAGTCCTACCTTGAATATGCCATGAGTGTAATCGTGGGGAGGGCTTTACCCGATGTTCGAGATGGCTTAAAGCCGGTCCACCGGCGGATCATGTACGCGATGCACGAGTTGGGATTATCTCCCGATCGCCCTTATCGCAAATGTGCTCGCGTGGTTGGGGATGTCCTCGGCAAATACCACCCCCACGGCGATCAATCCGTTTATGACGCGATGGTCCGGATGATCCAGGACTTCTCCAGTCGGTATCCCCTCATAGCAGGTCATGGCAATTTTGGTTCGGTGGATAACGACCCCCCAGCGGCAATGCGTTACACGGAAACGCGCCTTGCCGAAATTGGCAGCGATGCCATGCTTCAGGAAATCGGCGAAGCGACGGTTGATTTTATCGGAAATTTCGATAATTCTCAGCAAGAACCTATCGTTTTACCGGCACAATTACCCATGCTGGTGCTCAATGGCAGTTCCGGGATTGCTGTGGGTATGGCAACCAATGTCCCTCCCCACAATTTAGGGGAGGTGGTGGATGCACTGGTAGCTTTAATCGATAACCCGGATTTATCCGATGAAAAATTATTTACCCTGATTCCCGGTCCCGATTTCCCTACTGGCGGGGAAATTATTGACACGGAAGGGATTAGATCGGCTTACACTACGGGACGGGGAATTATCCCGTTGCGCGGGGTGGCAAGGGTGGAGGAAATCCAAGGGGGACGCGGTAAACATCGGCGTCAGGCGATTGTGGTGACGGAGTTACCCTATCAGGTGAATAAATCGGCATGGATTGAAAAAATCGCGGATTTAGTCAATCATGGGCGCTTGGATGGAATTTCTGATCTTCGTGACGAGAGCGATCGCGATGGCATTCGCGTTGTCATTGAACTCAAACGGGAAACAAACCCCGAAGTTGTTCTACAACATCTCTACCACCAAACTGCACTGCAAAATAACTTCGGTGCGATTCTGTTGGCATTGGTAGAGGCACAACCGCGCCAGTTATCTCTACGGCAAATGTTGCAAGAGTTCCTAACCTTTCGGGAACAGACGCTCAATCGTCTCTACATTCATGAACTCGAACGCACTCAGCAGCGTTTGGAAATTGTAGAAGGATTACTCAAGGCGCTCAATAACTTAGATGCACTCATTGAGATTTTGCGGAATGCGCCGGATGGGACTACTGCAAAAGCAGCGTTGCAAAGCGAGTTAGAACTCACTGAGAACCAAGCGGATGCGATTTTAGGGATGCCAATGCGCCGGATAACGGGGTTGGAACGGCAAAAATTGCAGGATGAACGGAACCAACTCAATACCCGGAGACTGGAGTTGGAGAGATTACTCGGCGATCGCCGGGAATTGCTCAAAGGGTTGAAGAAGGAGTTACGATCGCTCAAAAAGAAATATGGCGACCCTAGGCGTACTCGGATTTACACGGTTTCACCGGATCATCAGACAGTGCTGGTGGCAACTCCTGTCTCGGGAGAAGCAACCAGCAAAACTAAATCCCGCAAAGGCAAAAAGGCAGCGATTCCCGAAGAAGTCGCACCCTCTCTGCCGCTGTTTGCTACGCCTCCAGAACCGGAAGAAACGGTCCTGGAATTTACTCGACGCGGTTATGTGCAACGGTTATCCCCTTCTACTTATGAGCGTCAGCAACAGAAACAGGAGGAAAATCCTGAGATTCAAACCCTAGAAGCGGGTGCGGATTTTGTGGTGGAAACTCACGTTGCTTTTACTGATCAAGATGTCCTGATTTTGACCCGGGATGGGAAGGGATTCTCGATTAAAGTTGGGGATATTCCGGCGAATAAACGCAGCGCGAAGAAAACGCCGTTCGTGAGTTTGTTTCCTCCGGCAGTGCATGGGAATCCTGATGCGATCGCCACTCAGTTTATCCTCTCAGATTATCCAGAAACCCTGGATTTAATCTTTCTGACGGAACGGGGAAGAATTAAACGCTTACCCCTGTCAGAATTTGCCAATTTGACGGCACGAGGATTAACGGCGGTTAAGCTAAAAGAGGGGGATGCGTTAGCTTATGCTAATTTAGCGACGGTGGGACAAGATATTGCGATCGCCACTTCTGGGGGACGGTTACTCCGATTTGCGATCGATAATGAAAACCTGCCGATTACCAGTCGCGCTTCCATGCCACAACCAGCATTGCGCTTAGGTAAGGGTGAGAATTTGGTCGGATGTGTCGCACTCAGTCAGAGTGAGAAACTCTTACTGGTGTCTAAATTAGGATATGGGAAACGGTTGCCGGTGGAGTTAGTCCGACTGGCGAAACCCGGAGATTTGGGTACTCAGTCCATGACATTTAAAAATAAAACCGATGGGTTAGTGGGAATGGTGGCAGCGCTTCCAGATGCGGAGTTAAAGTTACTCACCTGTCGCGATCGCTTCTTGCGGTTGCCGGTTAAGTCAGTGCGATCCAAACGCAAAGATGACGCAGGCGATCGGTTAATCAAACTCGAACCCAAAGAAACCCTCATTTATCTGAGTGTTTCCTCCCCCGAACCGGAACAATATGTCTAACAGATTAGCCCTATTAAGGGGGTTGCATCAAGATGACTCGGTGAAGGAGTCACTATACGAACGTTTCCGGTTCCCTCCCCTTGGCAAGGGGAGGGTTAGGGTGGGGTCCACAAGGGTGTGGGTTTTTACAGACTCTCAATACCGGATTCCGTATGATATTGTTTAATTCTTTTTTTAGGATAACCCGATGAAGCTCTATTTCATTAACGATACCTTACAAATTGAACTAGACTTTTGGGAGCAATTCTGGGCATTTAGCTTTGAGAAAATTTTGACAATTCCCCTGAGTCATATTGTCACTGTTTCCACCGCCGAACCCACCAGCAATTGGGCTGAAATTCGCGCCCCTGGAACGTTTTTACCCGGAGTCATCAAAGCCGGAACCTACTATAATCCTGGGGGAAAAGAGTTCTGGTATGTCACTCGGGAAAAAGATTATCTCACCCTAGAGTTACAAGATGAACCGTTTAAACGGATTGTTTTAACGATAGATAATGCCTTGGATTGGGCGAATCGAATTCAGGGGAAAATTTAGAAACGGCGGGGGTTCAAACCCTAGCCCTGTCAAGGTGTATTTGTAGGGGCGCAATGCGCAGGCCCCTACGTGAAATCACAATTTTTTGTCATCAAATTTATCACCTTGACAGGGCTAGGGTTCAAACCTAGCCTGTTGTCTGGTTGTCTAATTAACCCCCAGCAACAGCAGGGACAATGCTTACTTCATCCCCCTCCTTCAGTGGCGTATCCACCCCCTCTAAAAAGCGGATATCTTCTTCATTAACATAGACATTTAAAAAGCGCCGCAGTTGTCCTTTTTCATCACAAAGACGCTCTTTAATGCCGGGACAGTTAGCTTCGAGGGATTCTAACAAATCTGCCACATTACTACCACTGCATTCAACCGTAGCTTTGTCACTGGTAAACTTCTGGAGAGGAGTCGGAATTAAAACTTTAACAGACATGGTTCGCAAATAAATAGGATAGGGATAGATGGGGGAGACTGTTCGTAGTAACGACTTGCTGTCGTTATCTTTCTTAAGTTCGTAGTAACGACTTGCTGTCGTTTCTTAAGTTCTAAATCAAACCCATATTAAACTAAAGCTTGCTGCCATTCCAAGCGATCGAGAGTGCGAGAACGCTCTAACGCCCGCTCAAAGCTGTCTAATTTCGGCTCAATGGTCAGCGGTTCACCAATGTAACCGTGAACTGCTTCCTGGGTTTTTAATCCATTCCCGGTAATATAAACCACCGTCGTTTCATCAGGGTCAATTTTTCCAGCTTCCAGGGATTTCTTCAGAACAGCAATCGTCGTCCCGCCAGCAGTTTCAGTGAATATTCCTTCGGTTTCAGCCAGCAGTTTCATCCCTTCAATGATTTCTGCATCACTGACGGATTCAATATTTCCATTGGTTTTATGAGCAACTTCTAAGGCATAAATGCCATCGGCGGGATTCCCGATCGCAATGGATTTTGCCACGGTATTGGGTTTAACTGGCTTAATAAAATCCCGTCCTTCCCGGAATGCAGCGGCGATCGGTGAACAACCCTCCGCTTGAGCTCCGGTAAACCGAACTGCTTTTTCATCAACCAATCCGACTTGAATAAACTCTTGAAATCCTTTATAAATCTTGGTGAACAGAGAACCGGATGCTAGAGGTGCAACAATGCGATCGGGCAATTGCCAACCCAATTGTTCAGCCACTTCATAAGCTAGAGTTTTAGACCCTTCGGAATAATAAGGACGCAGATTAATATTAACAAACCCCCAACCATAAGTATTGGCCACTTCCGAACAGAGGCGGTTTACTTGGTCATAATTCCCTTTAACCGACATCAGAGTTGGATTATAGATGAGGGTCCCCAACACCTTACCGGCTTCCAAATCCGAGGGAATAAACACACAACAATCTAACCCCGCATAAGCGGCGATCGCAGCAGTAGAGTTCGCCAAATTCCCTGTACTCGCACAAGAAACCGTGGTAAAACCCAGTTCTTTCGCCCGAGTTAACGCCACCGAAACCACCCTGTCCTTAAAACTCAGGGTCGGCATATTCACCGCATCATTTTTAATATAAAGATTTTTCATCCCCAACTGACGTGCCAACCGGTTTGACTTCACCAAAGGCGTCATCCCCGTTCCCACATCAATCGGGGTATCCGTCATCACCGGCAAAAAGGGACGATAACGCCAAATCGAATGAGGACCCGCCTGAATCGTTTCGCGAGTCACCTGCCGACGAATTTCATCATAATTATATTTAACTTCCAGGGGTCCAAAACACAATTCACAGACATGAATTGCCTTCGTTTCGTACTCCGCACCACATTCTTTACATTTCAGTTTGTCAAACGTGGCCCCATTAGGCGGGGTGTCATGGCTGTGAGTATGCAATTCTGTCGCCTGGATCATGGTTCAAACCTCTGGACTCTCTAAAAAATAGGGGCTTGGAAGTCACCTTCCCTCATCTGTTGGGAAGATAGTAACACAGAGAAAAATACTCGTCAACCAATCCCGACTATTTTGGTCGGGATTGGTGGGTGGTCGTTTGTCATTGGTCCTTTGTCTGGGGGTAGAGTATTGGTTAGAAACCTGGTTTCTTCTCATAATCTCTAGCAATCACCCACAAACCTGGGCTAGAAACCCGGTTTCTTGTCCCTGGGATCTAAAACTGTACCAATAACCAATAACCAATCTTGCCCTGAGCCCTGAGCCGGTCGAAGCCTGTCCTGAGCTTGTCGAAGGGGGTCGAAGGGGACCAATAACCAATGACCAATAACCAATGACCAATGACCAATGACCAATGACCAATGACCCACACCCCCCACTCACAGGCGGAATCAGTACCACTTCATCCCCCGCTTGTAAGGGAGTCTGGGGGTCAACAAAATCGAGATTAATCCCAAAGCGGGTGATATCGCGCCAACAGTCAAGTTCCGGGTGTTCAGCAATCAGGCGATCGCGAACTGCCACCACCGGAGTTCCTGGCGGAAATTCCAGCACTAACTCAGGAACGCCACAGACTTCTTGATAAGCAGCGAACAGTTTTACCGTAACGGCGATCGGGGGTTGAGACATTATCAAAACATCACAAAAGGGCTAACTCTAATAAAATACCCTAAACTTGTTAAACTGACTTCATTCACTTATGATCAGAAAACCTAACAGTTTTCAGACTACCAAAGTCTAAACTTACAAACCCTGATGTTTATCCCCTGTTTAAAATGCCAACTCGAAAAACCTCAATCCATCTATCAACTAAAAATCACCCTGAGAGGTATCCGACCCCCAATTTGGCGACGAGTGCAAGTGAGCAGCGATTACACCCTGGCAGATTTACACCAAGTGATTCAAGTCTCAATGGATTGGGGAGATTGCCATCTCCATTCATTTAACATTCAAGGGGAAGAGTACGGAATGCCAATGGATGATGATTTCGGATTTGGTGACATGGAAATGAATGATGAAACCCGAGTCAAACTGAGCAAAATTATACCCGGAGAAAAGTTTAAATTCTCATACCTCTACGACTTCGGCGATTCCTGGGAACATGAAATCCTCGTCGAGAAAGTGCTTCCACCGGATCCGGATGTCAAATATCCAATTTGTATAAAAGCAACAAGAGCCTGTCCCCCAGACGACTCTGGCGGTCCTTGGGGATATCAAGATTTCCTAGAAGTGGTCCAAAATAAAAACCATCCGGACCATGAAGAAATGCTCGACTGGGTAGGTGGCTCTTTTGACCCCGAAGAAGCCAATTTGGATGAGATTAACGCCCAGTTTAAGAGAGGTTTCAAATAAAATGAATCGTCTCCAAAGCTAGGAAATTGTTATAAATTTGAAGAAGCAGGACCAGAAACCGGGTTTCTGCTACAATTGTTGTTTCATCGCCTAAATTTATGAAAGAAACCCGGTTTCTCAA
>NZ_JAFLQW010000441.1 GCF_017313335.1 Phormidium pseudopriestleyi FRX01
GCTATATTTTTCCATGACATCAATTTTAGAGGCCATTGATGTCGCCGACTGCCGATACAGGATTTGATACTGCGGCACGACTACAAACGGCCATTTCGCCGCAACCCGTAACCAATATTCCCAATCTTCAATGGATTTCAGGGTGCGATCGAACAGTCCCGCAGATTCAATTGCCGATGCACGTAGCATCACATTAGACCCAGAAGTAATGAAATTACCTACTAACAATTGGGCATAAACATTGCCCTCAATATAGCAGGGCAAATCTTGACTAAAGGATTTACCTTCGCTATCCATAAAGCAGGTCCAGCTATAAGCTAGTCCTGCTTCCGGATTTTGTTGTAATGCAGTAACCTGGCACTCTAATTTATCCTGGGTCCACAAATCGTCTGCATCGATAAAGGTAATCAACTCTCCCGTTGCGCGAGCAATTCCCCGATTTCGCGCTTCGGGGAGTCCGCCATTTTCATAAGAAAAGACTTGAATTCTCGGGTCTCGGACCCCTTCGATAACCTGTAATGTATTATCGGTAGAGCCATCATTAATAATAATCAGTTCAAAGTCAGAAAACGTTTGTTTTAAAATCGAATCGAGGGTATCACAAATCGTTTTGGAAACATTGTAAGCCGGAACAACAACAGAAACTAATGGCATGGTATTTCACCCCTAATTATCAAGACTTCATCCATATCGGGTACAAATATTTAGGATGGATGATTTTATTATCTATCCTAAATCGATTCAATTTCATCATGCTTTTTACATCTTCTACAAAAGGACGGGATTCAACAATTACCGGAATTTTAATGAATTTATTTTGATACCCCAATTTACCTCAGTTTAAAGGAGGGTGGAGGGGTAAACCTGAGCTGGATGTTAGACAGTGGTTAGTTCCCTCCAGGGTTGACTCCCTTAGCCTTTTTAAACTGAGGCTCTATTCAGTCTAGTTTGGCCCGTGCCAGGGGAGTCCAAAAAATGAAATGAGGCCATTATCTAGGCGGTTTAAAGGCCGGTTGTTTAGCGAATCACTGCCGGTTGATTGATCAGAGATTTCCCTTCGCAAGAGTCGGGAATCGGTGCCTCTAATAAGGTTAATAACGTGGGGGCTAAATCTAATGAATGGCCGAAAGGTAAGGTAGAACCGGGTTGAATATCTGGCCCTGCTAGGGCTAAAAATCCATCGGATCGATGACTGCCGGTGCGATTAAATGGAACGGGTCCAATCCGGCCAATTTCGGGGCTTTCTACGGTATCACTGGCACATTTATCTTGCCAGATTATCACCAAGTCGGCATCGGGTAATTTGGGGTCAGAATCGGTGGCAGTCTGGCGAGTCCGGACTACATTTTGGACCATTGTTTCCCCGGTTCGGGAATCTTTGAGTTGATACAATTGTTCGGTGATTTGATGACAAACGGCGTCGTATTCTGCGGGGTCAACGATTCCATTTGGTTCCCGTCCTTTCAAGTTAATTCGGATATATCCTTCGGAGAAACTCGGGAGGGCAAAGGCTTTCATGCGGGGCCATGCGGGTTGATACCAACAGGGGGTTTGGAAGAATAAACGATCGCCTTTTTTCTGCATTTCAAAGGGAGAAATTAAATCGGGTTCAGGTTCGGCACCAAACAGGGGTTCAATCCGGCTAAAGATTTTAGTGGGGAGGGTTCGCCGCAAAAATCCTCGCAGGGGATTACGATCGCCCTTGAGACTCCACAGGGTTCCCATAAAACCCCGTTTTGCCCGTTCTCCGATTAGCGGTCCCCCAGGAGTTTCACCCATTTTCCCCTCAGCTAATCCCACTTTCCCCGGGAAATTCCACCGATACAGAAACTCGGGCAAAAATACCATACTGGGCAAGTCCATGTTATTAAAGTCCATGCCGTGGGCTGCAAAAACAACCACATTGGCATTCTCCGGCGCAGCGGTTAAAATCTCACCAATGGCTGTATCAATGGCTTCAAAAATCTCTAACAACGGGTCTCCGGGATAGCGATTTCCCACCACGGGATAGAGGGGATGATCCGGTTGACTTAAGTGCCAAAAAAAATGTCCGGCAGAGTGGGTTTCTCCAAAAATGGTTAAGAAGAAATCCCAGTTATCCCGTTGGAGTAAATCTTTACAAATCTTACCGCGTCGCTCAATCCCGGTTTCTAATTTTTTCTGAAGTTCCTGGAGGGCAGGAATATCTAAAATGCTGGCAAAATCTTTATGTAATGCCGGATGTTCCCCATGTTTGGCGATGATTTCTGATAGAAAGGATTCGGGTTTGGAATGGGTGGGGGTTTGGGGGGAATGTGCGCCCCAGGCTAATCCTTGGACTCCATTGACGCGATCGCTCAGGGGAGCTTGAGGCATATCAAAGACTGCCACTCGATAATCATCCCCAAGGGCATAAAAGGGTTGATATTCGGCAAAGTCGTAAGCTTCTATGGGGTCTACTTCATAGCTTCCTTCCCTCAGTTTAACGGGTGCCCAATAGCCGGTTTTTTCTGGAGAAGAGCCGGTTAAAAATGTGGTCCAAGGGGTTTCGGCTCGATAATAATCAAAGGTTTTGAGTCGTCCGTAAGCTCCGCGATCGCGCAATTCTTTTAAGTTTTTCAAATGCCCTTGCGCCATCCATTTTTCCAACAGATTCGGGTCTCCGGCATCAAGTCCAATGGCGATAACAGGATTTTTCATGAGTTTACCTTGATAGATACGACATAACTTTATAGTCCATTTGGCGATTGCATTAATCGCCGGGTTTAAAAGGAGTTTATTAATCTCCTGAAATTGCATCCCAGGATTTTTTTAAGGTTCTGGGATTCCCTAAAGCTGAAATTATTCAGTTCCGGCTAGAGTTCAATGCCCAATATTCTGAATCTTTATAATGACTCCCGTTCAGCCTTAGTAGATGAACTGGATTTCAGCATTCGGTGATCCTCAATTCAGTGGCGATCGCCAAATATTCCTGATTCTAAAAGCCGTTTGATGAGTCTCAGTCGAGTTTCCCTAAAAACGGCTGCAAATTTTACCTGGACTATTTGGCGATCGCTCCGGTTTGAATTCAATCAGTCGGAAGGATAGCTGATTTAACCCAAGTTTATCATCGGCTAGAGTTAATTCCAGAAAGTTTATGTAAAGTTTTCTTAAAGATTGTCATCCCCCCTTAATTTACTCCCCAGTAGCCTGATGAGAGTTTTAAAATCGGTTCATTTCTTCCCCAGAGTAAAACAATCCAGGAACCTGAGTCATATATCTTTAGGAGTACCTTACTAAAAAAAATTAAAGTTCTATAACTTTAAGATACATTTAGCATTTTTTATGAATTTCGCCCTGTATCATCCGAAATAAAAATTAAATTGAGAATCTCTATCTCTAGGCTTAGTCAAGGAGTTCGCGAATAGCGGCAAGCAACATCGCCGGATCGAAAGGTTTACTAAAATAGGCAGTTGCACCTAATTCCATCCCTTTGTGAATATCCTCTGGACTGGCGCGGGAGGAGAGCATCGCCATCGGTAAGTGATGCCATTGGGGATCGGATCGAACCGTCTGGAGTAATCCTAATCCATCTAAATGGGGCATTTCCACATCGGAGAGGATGAGGTGGAAGTGTCCCTGGGGCGATCGCGCCAGTTGAGTTAATGCCTCTCGTCCATCGGTACAGAGTGTGGGGACAAATCCGGCACTCTCGAATACTTCTTGTAAGATTTGGCGCATGGTGAGGGAATCATCCACAATTAATATCTGGGCGGGAGAAGCATCGGAACTCAAAGATGTATTTTGTGAGATATTGGCGACGAGTCTGACGGGGGAACGGGGAAACAGTAAGGGGTGAAAGTGATGCGGGGCGAGGACTGGTATCACTTCACCGCTGCCTAAAACAGTACAACCGGCAACGTAGGGAGGGACTGGAACAGTGAGATCCAGGGGTTTGAGCATGACGGAACGTTCTTCGATCACCGCATCCACAGCGATCGCCACCTGTTGACCCTTCACCTGCATAATCAGACAAACCGAGGGGGAATTCACTCCAGAAACTGCTTCCTGGACCTGGTATCCGTAGGGCAGCAAATCCCATAATCTAAAGATGGGCAAGGGTTCCGTTTGTCCGGGAATTTCCTGATGGCGATCGCCCATTTCACAGGATTGAATCTCTGCCTCGGATAAATTCACCAC
>NZ_JAFLQW010000554.1 GCF_017313335.1 Phormidium pseudopriestleyi FRX01
AAATTCATAAGCCTCTGCTTCGGAGGCGGGACGACCAATCAGTTCAAAGAAACAACTGGGTTGTTGTTTAAACAGTCGGTAAAATATAGGGTCTGTTTCCATGTCAGCAGGAGTAGATGACACTCCAGTATGATGTCTTGATTTAGTTCTATTTTATCATAATTACGTTTGGGTCAACTATATTTTTTACCCAATTCAGGCTATTTTATTGGCTGTCATTATTTATTTTATCCATAAAATTGCATAGACAGCTTTTGACAAATTAAGCGTCTAGGTTTCCTGCTGCTAAAACTTGGTCAACGGTTAGGGTTAATTCTGGGAAAACTTGCGAGACTATCGGCTGACTTGCGGTTAATATGGTTTCTTCATAGAATCCCTCTTCTAGGCGCAAGACGGATAGTTTATTTAGGATGGGGTCTATAATCCAATATTCGGGAATTTCGGCGGCTGCATATTCCGATCGCTTATATCGATAGTCCCGATTAATAGATTCAGGACTGACAACTTCTATCACTAATAAAGGCGGGGTCTGGAACACAGCGGACTTATCCAACAAATCTATGACTTGTTCTTGTAAGACTACGCAGATATCGGTTAACCGAGATTTCCGAAATCCGGTTCTGACCCCGGCTTCCTTAAAACATAGCCAAGGTAATTTTTTTCGATTAATTTCCGCTTTTAAGCTATCTCGAATAAAATCGGCAATCAGCAAATGTCTGATAGTTGGTGGATTCATAATCTCTAATTTCCCATTAACTAATTCATATCGGTTATCGGTTCCATCATCATACTGTAGATAGTCTTCAAAGCTGCATAATTTATCGACGACTATAGCATTCATGGCAATTGTTTAGATGGGATTGATGGATGCTATTATAGCGCATCAAATTACCATAACTCTGGAGGTTCACGGGTGAGAGTGGTCCGGAGGGAGGAACTATGGGGGAGAAATCTGATCCAGGAATTATCCCATTGATTTATACCTAACATCATCGATCGCCCCCCAAATAGGTCCCTCAGTTCAGGCCACCTCGGACCTTCCCGGAACCATGACCATTTTTTTGATTTTGTCAATGATATCGATCGCAAGTTTTCTGCCAATTTTTCACAGGTTTCCTATGTTCGCGATCGCTCCCTAAATTCATCAAATCTTTAACAATAAAGTATGAGTGTTGTGCAATAGATTTAAACAGGGTGCAATCATGCTAGGTCAAACAACTTTACCTAAACTTTCAGTGGATCAAATTGTGGAGAGAATCTTTGCTCTGCGGCAAATAACCCGCGTTGACCAACAACTGTTGATGAGAACGCTCCTCTCAAAAAATGCCCTGAATGACCGCGAACATACCCAAATTAGTCGCGTTTTCGATGCCGTGCAACGAGGTTTAATTCGGGTTGTCGAATAACATATATTGGTTGTTCGGAGATGTAAAATGCTTGTTTTAGTTGGGTTGTGACGGTTTTGATTCAGTCTTGAACTATCTTAAATCAAGAGAAGGAGTAGCAACAAATGTACTCTTGCAAGGCTAGATTTTTCCAGTTGATGCAATCTCTTCAAACTTATTACTGGGACTCATGAATGTCTATCAATAAAAAGCAGCCTGCTGGATGAATTACTCTAGCAGGCGCTATCAATTTATAAGGGTCAAAAGAAACCCTATATCCCTCTTTGTAGCAACCAGTTTTCAGCTATTCTGTAATAACCAAAACCCGCTATAGGTCATCCCTGAATCATCCGGTTGGATGAGCAAAAAATGTAACCCCTGAGTTGCCTGTTTGCGCTGTTGAAAAGTTTGACCCGCCTCTGCAACTTCTGTATCCTCAAAGGTAGCAATAATCCACCGATCTACTAATCCCGCCTCTAAAATTAATCCATTGGGCGGTCCTGGATTATAATCGATCGCCACTGGGGATGCTTCCTGCAACCATTGAGCAATTTTCATCGATTGCCGTCCGCCATCGAGGACCACTCCAGGAATCACCTCAGTAGAAGGGAGTCCCAAGGCAACTGGGGTCAGTTCCTCCGGGATGTGCCGAATCCGGATTACTCGTTCGGCAAACACTTCCATTAAATAAGCTGCACTCACCGAAGCAAACCGCCAGCGATCGCCCCATAACTCTTCCGGTAGCGGTCCCGGTGGCGGGCGATCGCCCACTAAAGGTTCATAAGATTCATGAGTATAATTTGGCTCATTTCTATACTCCTGCGCCTTCTCCACCAACCATGATTTTAAAGCCAAAGTGCGACGAGAAGCTTCTACCTTAACCCCCAGTTTTTCACCCGCCGCTACCATCAAACTAAGCGACTGTGGACGAAACACCGCGATCGCCTCCGGTAATCTCCCCTCCCCCGCAATTTGAAGTTGTTCCGCTAACCAAGTCGAGTTTGCCTCCGATTGGGAACAGCAACGACTCCATTGAAAACTAAGCGTTGCATCACACAGACACAACTCCCATAACGTTTCCCCTGCGGCACTTTGTAAAGGACGACGGTAAAAATCTGCTTGCCAAATAACCATAACTACAATCCAAATGTATCAGTACAGGCGGGAGTTCAACCCTAAAATGCTTTTCCGGCAAAGTTTTTAGTCGGATTCATCCGACGTAGGGGCGATTCGCGAATCGCCCCTACTTCGCGGCGGTTCAAACCCCCGCGAAGTAGGTTGTCGCGATTACACCAAAACGCTGGCGAGAATCGGTTCTAAATCAAGCTGAATCCCCGGTGCATAAACCTTCAATACATAATCCGCCACCATGCGATCGGTGTTGAATAACGGCGCATTGGTCTTAATCGAACCCTTCATCATCTTAATCCAACCGTGAGATAGACCAGTATTCGGGTCAATATCGTAATACAGGGGAACAATTTCCTCTTCTAATAACCGATACAGGGATTCTGCATCAATTTTATCCTGCATTTCTTGGTCGCTGGTATGAGCATCTTCCCCGATCGCCCAACCATTCATCCCTTTGCCATCAGGACCCGTTTGATAGCCTTCGCACCACCATCCGTCTAACACACTACAATTAATCCCGCCATTAAAGCAGACCTTTTGACCACTGGTTCCCGATGCTTCCAAAGGACGACGGGGGGTATTCAACCACACATCCACACCCTGAACCAACTTGCGTCCCGTGTACATATCGTAATCAGGCAGCACAATCACCCGATTTTGTAACAAGGAATGTTGTTGACTCCACTCATAAATCCGTTGTAGAATCCGCTTCCCTTGTTCATCTGCCGGATGTGCTTTCCCCGCAAACACGATTTGCACCGGGCGTTCTGGGTTGCTGAACAGCCGTAGCGATCGCTCTAAATCATGCATCAACAAATACCCCCGCTTGTAGGTACTGAAGCGGCGCGCAAACCCAATCGTTAGCACATTCGGGTCTAAAATCCGGTCTGCCGCATCCACCCACTGGGAATTTTCCCCCCGTTGTTGCCTTGCTCGTTTAATCTTAGTGCGAGTGTGAGCAATTAACCGCTCTTTCAGCAGTTGATGACGCCACCAGAGTTCCTCATCGGGAATCTCATCCACCTTCGCCCACATTTGCGGGTCAGCGATGCGATTAGACCAATCCTCCCCGAAATACTCAGCATACATCTCACTAATCAGAGGTGCAGTCCAGGTGCGCTGATGAACCCCATTAGTGATATGGCCGATCGGCACTTCTTCCATCGAGCGATCAGGATACATAATATGCCACATCTTCCGGGAAACTTCCCCATGTAAAGCCGAGACTCCGTTAGCAGTCCGACACATCCGCAAAGCAAGTACAGTCATCCCAAACGGTTCCCAAGGGTCTCCCAGACGCCTTGCACCGACAGCCATAAATTGTTCCTGAGTCAGTCCCAGGGTCGGCCAATAGTGAGAGAAGTAAGACTCAATTAAGTCTCCGGAAAACACATCGTGACCCGCCGGAACTGGAGTGTGAGTAGTGAAGACACAACGTTCGCGAACCGACTGTTCTACATCATAGAAACTCTTACCCGTGCGCTGCATTTCCATGCGGGCGACTTCTAGGGTACAGAAGGCGGCGTGTCCTTCATTGAGGTGGCAAATCCCCGGGTTAATTCCCAGGGATTCTAATGCTCTTACACCCCCGATACCGAGGACAACTTCCTGAGCGATCCGGGTGTCTTGGTTGCCGCCATAGAGGTGTCCGGTTAACCAGCGATCGAGGGGGTCGTTATCATGGCGATCGGTATCGAGTAAATAGAGGGAAACTCGCCCGACTTGTACCCGCCAAATTTGGATTTTGACCACCCGACTGCGGATTTCTAATTCAACCGTAATCGGTTTACCAGCGGCATCGGTGATTAACTCCAACGGCATCTGCTCGAAGATGTTATCTACATAGTAATCTTCTTGCCATCCGTGACCGTTAATGCGTTGGCGGAAATACCCTTGCCGATACATTAAACCAATCCCAATTAAGGGAACGCCTAAATCTGAGGCCGATTTGAGGTGATCCCCAGCTAACATCCCCAAACCACCGGAGTAGATGGGGAGAGATTCGTGGATGCCAAATTCGGCACAGAAATACACGACGGGGCGATCGCTGGTAATCAGAGGGGCCACTCGACTCGCCCAAGTATCCCGAATTGCCATGTAGCGGTGGAATTGCTGCGAAACCGCTTTCACCCGCTTCATGTAATCCGGGTCGCTTGCCAGCTGAGTGAGGCGTTCTAGGGAAACAAATTGCAGCAAGGCAACGGGATTGTGGTTCCACTGCTGCCATGCATCGGGATCGATGTTGCGAAACAGAGAAATTCGTTCACTCGTCCAGCTCCACCAATAGTTATAAGCGATTTCTGCCAACGGTTTCAGGGGAAGGGGTAATTTCTTCCGCAACTGTTGGCTGGCTTTCGTGTAATTTTCAATCACCATACTATGACACCATGCTTTCGAGACGTTTTCGGTTGTCCGACATTTGACACAAGGGCGATACCCCGAAGACTCTCGATGGACCGATCGCTGCCAAGAGTATCCCGGGGTTGCTCCTTTGGCAACATTTAGGATGAATTATAAATTTATTACCTCTAGGTGGTAAATAGGTGTTTTATTACACAATTTTAAGTTTTGCTTCAGATCGTCCTTGAACTGGCCCTAGGGGGGTTCGGGGTTTGATAGGTCCTCTTTTCCCCGAGTCTAGGTGGAGGGTAAATCAGCTAATGTCTTTCTATATCAAGCCTTTACTCGGTTTTTGGTTCTATTAAAATCAGGGAAATTTCATCCGTCTACGGGCTGAAATGAGGGGACTTTTCCGACCAATTTCGCAGATTAGGGTCCGTTTTAAAGGGTCTTAATTGTGAGCAATTCCTGACGTTCAGTCCCAACAAGGGCGATCGCCCTTGTTGGGAACCCTAGACAATAGAAGGCCCACTAAGGCTTAGAAATGGCGAATCTCAGCCGATCGCCGCGATCGCAACACCAAAAATCAGCTAAAATCGGTAAAAATCACGGCCAACTTATCGTTAATAGTAGAAGTCCTATGAATCCCGATCTGACTAAATTTGGTGAACAGATGTCCCAGCTTACTGGAGTGCGGGCCATCATGAAAGATATTAGCGAAACCTTACGCGCCGGTGCAGATCGGGATTTAATTAATATGAGTGCTGGAAACCCCGTCATTTTGCCCGAGGTTGAACAGTTGTGGCGCGATTGTACCGCCGATTTGCTATCATCCTCGGAGTATGGGGAAGTCGTCTGTCGCTACGGAGAATCCCAAGGATATCAGCCATTTATTGATGTTATCAAAGCCGATTTTAACAAGCGCTATGGATTAAACCTGAGCGATCGCAATATCCTGATTACTCCCGGCAGTCAATGCCTCTACTTTTTTGCCGCCAATACCTTGGGTGGATATACCACCAGTGGACAACTCAAACAAATCGTTTTACCCCTGAGTCCCGATTATACCGGGTATGGCGGAGTCAGCTTAGTGCCGGAATCTTTAGTTGCCTATAAACCAACCTTAGATCTGGATGCGACGGCGCATCGGTTTAAATATCGTCCAGATTTCAGCCAATTAGAGATTAATGAAAATGCCGGTTGTGTCATCTTTTCTCGTCCCTGTAATCCCACCGGGAACGTGCTAACCGAGGACGAAGTGAAGAAAATTGCCGCAATGGCAGCGCCGTATGATGTGCCAGTATTTGTGGATTCAGCCTATGCACCGCCCTATCCCGCGTTGAATTTTACCGATATGACGCCGATTTTTGGCGGGAATATTATTCATTGTATGAGTTTGTCCAAGGCGGGGTTACCGGGAGAACGAATTGGGATGGCGATCGGGGATGAACGCACGATTCAGATATTGCAAGCCTTCCAAACAAACCTCTGTATTCACTCCTCTCGCTATGGACAGGCGATCGCAGCAAGGGCGATCGCATCGGGAGCATTAGCCGAAATTGCCGAAACCGTCATTCGTCCCTACTATCAGCAAAAATTCACCGTCCTAGAAACCACCCTCGATCGCGCCATGCCGAAAGATATCCCTTGGTTCTTGCATCGCGGTGAAGGCGCAATTTTTGCATGGATGTGGTTCCAAGACTTACCCATGACCGATTGGGAGTTATATCAAGAATTGAAAAAAGTCGGAGTCATAGCCGTTCCCGGCAGCAGTTTCTTCCCCGGATTACGCGAAGATTGGAAGCACAAACATGAATGTATTAGACTGAGTTTAACTGCTAGTGACGAAGCCATAGAAATGGGTATGGAACGTTTAGCCAAAGTGGTTGAAAAAGTATTTCAAGGCGTCATTGCCTAACTCAATTCAATCCAGGCAAAAATTCAGAAACCGGGTTTCTTGACCAAAACTTTGACAATCCACCCAAATTGAGGCAGAAACCCGGTTTCTAACCCCCAAAACAAAATTAATAGGATGTTCGCCGACGAATTGATATTGATAAACCCGTTGTAACTTGGTAAGTAAACTTGGAGTAAAGGTGATGCTAGGTAGACGATTGACAGTTTGCTCACTGGCATTTACCCTCCAAGATAAAGTGGGAGTATCTTCGCCATCACTAACTCCTAGAGAAATCGCATGAAAACCAAATTGATGGTGAGTTAACGTCCAGACAATGCGACCCCACTCATCCAGTCCCATTCCCCTGGGGGATTGGACGAAGTTGAACTTCAACGGGTCGCCATCAGAATCCCTCCGAGGTAACTGATATAAATAAGTGGAACCAATGCGAACCAAACCACTCGGTGTGGCGGTAATTTCTGGGTGTATTGAGTAAAGTTATTATGTCCGTTGAGATAGTAACTTTCCATAAGTTCGTGGAGATTAAAATTGAAAATTTAATAGAAAGCTGCCCTTTATGTTTTTTATGTTTTCCTATGTTTTACTGACAGATTAGCCCGGAATTTGCTAGACTTTAGTCTAGCGTTTAAACTTTAAGGAATATAAAATGAATCCAACTTTATCTCTGACTCCCAGCGAACTGCTCACCCGTTACCAAGCTGGAGAGCGTAATTTTGCTGGAATTCGATTGATAGAACCGAACAATGACCCGGAGGCGCTCTGTGGGGCTGACTTGAGCGGGATTATTTTAAGTGGGGCTTATCTGCCCGGAGTCAAACTCAGAGAAGCCAACTTGACAGGAGCTAAAATGGTGGGAGTTTATATGCCAGACGCCGATTTGACCTTAGCTGATTTGAGGAAAGTCAATTTAATCGGAGCCACCTTAAAGCGAGCCTGCTTGGAGTGTGCCGATCTTAGCCGTACCCTTTTGGAAGGAGCAAACTTGATTGGAGCCAATCTCGATGGATCTGACACCGCTCATGCTAACTTAGAATACAGCGTTCTGTGTCAGACGAATCTGTCTAAAATTTGGCCTTCTCACCCATCTTTTGACATCTATTCTCCCGGCTCCTTGCTCTGGGAAACGACAATGCCTGATGGAACTTTTATAGCTATTCCCCAATACGACCAGAGATTCTAGTCATCGATTTGAAGAACAAAAACAATTTTTTTGTAGAAAGTTATTTAAAATTTAGCTAACCATCTAAAGATGAATAAAGATTTATGTATTACCCCTAACGAATTACTCGCCCGTTACAAAGCTAGAGAGCGAAATTTTGCTGGCATTGACCTTGCTATTAATGCCAGAGCGCTGTGCGATGCCAATTTGAGTAACACGATCTGGAGTGGAACTTACCTCGCCGGAGCTACACTGACTCGCTGCGACTTGAGAGGTGCACAATTGGTCGGAGCTTACTTGTGTGGTGCTTGGTTGGTAGAAACTAATCTCAGCGATGCCAATCTGACTGGGGCAACTCTGACCAACACCGTATTATGGGGGACTAATCTCACCCGCGCTCAACTGCTCGGAGCCAATTTGAGCGGAGCCAAGTTATACGGTGCTAATCTAACGGACGCTAACTTGCGCGAAAGCATCCTCTGTCAAGTCGGTCTATTTGGAGTCAAATTCGAGCGGGGATATCCTCGGAAGGTTGACTGTACTGGGGCCTTGCTCTGGGATACCACTATGCCTGATGGAACGTTCGTGTCCGGGCCTAAATATTTAAAATAGTTGTTGTAACTTGATGATTAAATGACAAATAACGACTGACATTTAGTCACCAATATAGGTTTGTAGAGATCTCTCGGTATTGAGTTTATTAAACTTTGAAGTTTAATAAACTCAATACATATGATCCCCCATCAACTGCTCAAGCCTTAGAATACTGTAACGCGAAATCTTGCGGGAATCCGGTTTTTTACAGTAAGGTTAATACTCCTTATCCTGCGTAGATCGGACCTGAGTAATATGACCTATCGATGCCAACTTGACGGAAGTTAAGCTGGGAGCAGTCTAACTGACCAATACCGACTTAAGCGGCAGCAATATTTCCCTGGTCAATTTGTCTCAAATAAAATGGGTTCAGGGATACCCCGCAAAGTTATTTGCCACGATGTAATCTTATAAAAAACTACAATGTAAGATGGGAGATTTTCAGCTTTTATGAAAGATAAAAAATAAATCAAAGGATGTCGTTTTAATCATAAACCAAAGCCCGTAATAAATGGTCGAAAAATAACGTAAACGGTTGATTTGACCCACATTCCGCATAAGCAAAAATACTTATCCGGAATGTCTCCGCAAGTTTTTTGGCTGAAGCAACCATTTTTTAAAAATGGCTACAAACCTTTCCTTCTAAGATTTTTAGCTATTTTCTGTAGAGGGGGTTCTATAACTCTCTCCATCGGAGCAAGCATTCAAAAAGTGCGGTTTTTATTGAGAATATTCTCAATAAGCCGAAAAACTCCGGTTACAGTGAGGAGCATCGTTCCCCTAGATTTTATAGAAAATCGCTGAAACCCTTTATGGACAAAGGTTTAAAAAAATAAGAACTCAGCAATTAAACCTGCGGAATGTGGGATTTGAATGAAAGACTTCAGATAAAAACTGCATTATTATAAATAATGCCATTTATTTTACACAGGCAGCTCGCTAATTATTAGACTGGTTCATCACTAAGCAATGGAAACTTTAAATGAGTAAAACTGTGTTGTTGTTTTCTATCTGTTCCTGAATTTCATCAGGAATATTACTGAAAAAGTTGTAACCGGTCAACTCTTCAATATCATTAACGGAGAAAACGGAACCTCTCCAGTTGTTGCTGGGTTGATTAGTATTTGGAAGAATGACGCCAAAAGTCACCGCGTTTAATGTTAGGTTGGCCGGACTTTGACCTGGTGCCTCCGGAATTAATATTACTTTCCATAGCAGATCGGGAACGTCAATATCAAATGGTCGATCGATTCCGGGGGGGTTGTACGAGGGAATCCGATCTTGCGATCCAAGCCTCCCAGCAATAACGTACACCTCATTTCTCAGGTGGTTCGGATTGCGGACAAACGAATTTAGATCGCCTTCTAAAGCTTGCCATGCCCTATCATATTGAGGTTGACCCACCGCATTGGTTGTCAGGAAAGTTTGGAAATTATCCTTAAATATAAAGTAGTGTTCTGGGTTGCTTGTTTCCGGATGCAGGGTGGTATGATAGCTCTGGGTTCCTCGGATCCGGTCTTGGTTGGGAACCAGGTGACCAATGATAGCAACAGTGCCATTGTAGCCTGTGTTTTTACCGTAATCTTCTCTTAAAACTGTACTTTCAAAGGGAAGGCCAAAATCTGGAGAGAAATAAGGGCGCTGCGGAGGACTTATTCCAGCCAGCCAAGACGGATCCAACTTGTAGCTCACCCAATTAGGCGTTTTGAGTTCGTCGCTGTAGGATACTGCATACTGAGGTTTTTCCAGCAAGTAGTTATTTGGCTGATACAGTCCGTCGGCTCTGGCTTCCTGCCCATTTAGTGCTGGATTGCCAAACTTCAGGTGTTCGCTTTGGAAGAAAACATTATCAATATAAGCGACTGTATCTCCATGTAGTTTGAATCGGAGCTTTGCGGGTTGACCTCGTACTTCATCTGGGACATCGACTTGAAATGTTTCAAATCCTTGCGAACGAAAGCCAATCCGATTGAGCTGCGATTGGATGGATGGTTGACCTATTGTAATTGGATGAACTTCGCGCAAATCTACTGCAGCCGAAACCGATCTGATGTCCTCAATGGGAATTGAAGAAGCATTGCCCTCAAAAGAAAAATGATTGACGATCGCTTCAGGATCGACCTGCTCTCCCCTCAACGTATAAGTCTGGGTATCCGTTTCCAAATACACCTCAATATAATCATTGCGGTCATCCAGACGAGCGGGAATCGGCACGTGAACATCAAAACGCAACGCCCCCCAATCCGGCACCACAAAGCGATTGTGGACAATTTCCGTCAGCCCATCACCCAACTTGAAAGCATAATCGGTTTCGTCTTTTCCTTTAATCGCACTGACATCAGCAAGCTGTGAAACCAAATCAATTTGAGGATTTTGAGCGTTGTGGAACGACCAACCCGGTATCCCAGAGGAAATATTTCGGCGAATTGTATTGAGCTGATTGCCAAACGGGTCGATCGCCGCATCAAAATTTCCATTAAACAGCGTCGGCACCGCAAAATCACCCCGCATACTCGCACTATGAGTATTATCAAAGTGGAGGGGCACGCGCCTACTGCTTAAATATTCGTCAAAATTCTCAATTTCATCCCGACTTTGTTTCGTTCCATTCACCTGATAAGGACGGAGTTCTTTGCCCCCTCCTAATTCCGAATAAAACCAGCCACTGCCAATTCCTTCCCAAGGCGCTTCTCCCAAGCGATTTTCAAACTCTGCCTCCGTATGTTGGGGTACATACCAAGGATTCACTCGGTTGGGATAGGTCTTATAAAAATCTTCATCAAACAGTACATCGTAGCGTCCATCACTGCGACGGCGATATAAGGGATTATCTCCCCAAGCTGTCACCTCGCTCGGATTGGACTCCGACAGTTCTAGGTCAGTTGTTCCCAAATACCAACTTAAAACTCGTCCGTGAGTCGCCCCTAAACCACCTCCAATAACTGGAATCGGATCGGTCTGTCGGCTAAAACCAACCCGACTGTTAGCATCATCCTCTGTCCCCAAACGAGTTCCCAGGAACTCCACCACATCGGGAACCCCTAGGAAGTTCCCATTTTCATCTGTAGGGAACTGTAGTCCGGGAGCATTGCCACTATCTTCTGGGGGCAGCAAATTGGGAAGATTGCGACCGTTGGGAGTAATAGAGGTGAAACTATTTGGCTCTGCAGTGGTTTGATAGTAATTATCGGCAAAAGTAATCCCTTCCCACATTTGCACCTTCGGTTCATAAAAGTTTCTAAATCCTCCGATTATCGGCAAAGAAAGTCCCGGTTGGTCAAAATCGTGGGGGTCTATGGTTGTCACGTGCAAATCGCGATTGTTCTCATCTATCCCACCAGCATGAGGATAAGTTGTTAGCAAGCGCTGTAGGATTTCGCTATTGACGATGGTCCCCCGACTAAAGCCGATAAAGTGCATCGGAGAATTAAACAAATCACCTTGTTGGCGAATCAGGTTTCCCTGAGTGTCGTACAATCGCACTAATTCGCCTTGTTCGTTACGAGTTCCCACACTTCCTCCCAGCCATTGGTCAAGTTGTACCAAGGAAGCATAGAACGCATCTGCTGCACCTTCAGTAAAACCAGAGTCTGGTACTGCGGATTCCTGGTTTTGCGCCCAGTCAGGCAACAGTACCAAAGGGTTACCCCTGTAGTGGTTCGTTATATAATTTCCCAGTTGTTCGAGATAGTTTTCGGTATTTTCTGGATTCTCGCCTTGGGGGAAGTCTGCCATAATTTGACCGTAGCGATTTACGGGAGTCCAGAAGCCTGTAGGCTTATGGTAGCGAAGCATCAATCCTCCCCCACCTGCATCAAGAATATTACCGGCAAGCTCGAAGAATTGGGGAGGGATTTCCGACTGAGAAATATAGGGAGGATTAAACCCATGAGTTAAGATGGTGACACTACTGAAGGGGGAGTCATTGGTAATTGATGGGGTGTTGAACTGCCCTAATTTAAGTTCCCGGTCTCCATCCATCGTTACAGATTCGACTGCCCAATAATAAGTCTGGTTTGCCGTGAGCGTCCGGTCTGGGTCGAGAGTAAAACTGGTATTGGTTGAAGTATAGTTTTGTCCTCCATTCCAAATCCACCCCTCATTTTCTTTCCAAGTTGCTGTCAAGACTCGGTTCGGATTGAAGTCATCGTATCCGTTCCAAGGTTGGGTCAGGAATTCCCGTTTTTCGGCTGCTGTCAGGTTGGGAAGAATGGTTGGGTCGGATAAATTAACTACTGAATCCCAGGGTAACAATCCATCTCCTTCTTCAAACACGCTAACAAAGAGGTTGACCTCCTTAATCTCTTCACTCAAGGTAGAACCAAAATCCCATTCAAAGGTCGGAGTCAGAGAATTGGTCTCCCATTCTTCAACCCCAATTGGCCCAATTAACTCCAACCCATCGGAAGTAGGTGCTACGCTGAGGTGAAAGGTTTGCCCAGTTCCAACGGGGGAGCGAGTGCTACCCTCGGGCACTCCATAAGTAAACTGATTTTTCGCCCAATCCCCTGTCAGAATCTGGTAATCGGCAGCAATGCTAATCTCTGGGTTAATATCATCAATCGGAACTGTAGCAAAATCGCTCTGGGAGACCAATTGGGCAGTAGAGGGGTCATAGTAAGGAGAGCCTATACCACGATCAAGGTGGTCGATAGTAAATTCACTGGGGTTTTCCAGAGTCTTAATAATTTCTTCCACGTCAAACACATAAGTCCCTCCCCGATTTCCACCGATTCCATTAAACGCTGCATAAAGATATTTATTCTCGTTATCCAGTACCACATCTTGGAGTAATCCTCCCGGAATTGGTCGCGTGGCTGCCACTAATTGCGGATTCTCGCCAAAAGGGTCTTTAATAATCCCTATATTACCTCCTTGACGCGGATCATCCTGGAATATACTCCCCAAAAAGTTCCTGACCGCCACGAAAGCATAAGAGCCATCATCCATGACATCCACTGCTACGGCTTCGTTGACGTCAAAATAATCAGAAACTGGCCCAATTCCGATATTGGCATAACGACTCGTTGCTGCAAAATTGAGCGGGTCATCATCGGTTACTGACAAGACGCCAAACCCATTCGCATCCTGGGAGCGATTGCTATTAGTAAAGACCATCTTCAAAGGGTCGGCAGTCGCTTCAATTCCACCCGCCCCAGTCGCAGTCTGAATCGCTCCAATTTGTTCGTGCCACAACCGAGGATTGGAATTGGGGTCGTCGGGTCGGTCTTGCGGGTCTATATTGATAACATAAATCCAACCGTTATTAGCCGTGACAAACAGTTTGCGCTGATCGCTACTTATCGCCACTTGGTTCAGTTTAGCTGTGGGTGAGTCTACAGAAATCGTGTGGATGATTTCATGATAGGTGGCACTCGATGGATTGATATCGAGAACGTAAATTTTCTCGCTATTGCCATCAGCGATATAGGCATACTTATCCCGAGAACCGATCGCAATTGATGTTGGCGAACTCCCAGCAGGTAAATCAATCGGATTCATCCCCTCTATTGAGGCATCTGTATCCACTTGTGCCAATACCATCGCATCTACTAATGCCACCTGACTCGACCGAGAAAGCGTCACGTAAACTCGGGTACCATCGTGAGTTACAGCACTCGCTGACGGACGATCCAACTGCTCGTAGGTTCCCACGGGAATCGTGGCTCGCAGCAGCTGAGTGCTATCACTTTGTTCGACAACAGATTCTGGATTAACTCCTTCTAACACCGCCAGTCGGTCAGCAGTGTTGAGGGCAGCAAACACATACTCACCGGCCTCATCCAGTCGAATTTTATTGCTGTCATACTCATAAACCTCGTAAACGGGTGAGGTACTATTTTGCCCCACCAGTCGGTTCTGTTGTCGTGCGAGGCTGATGCGCGAGGTGCCAAGCGCAACCGTATTCGGCACTTTAACCGCCACTTTAAACTGATTGTCGCCCAATGCTTCGCTCAGTTCCCGGACTACCGTGCCTTCATATACTTTTTCACCCACGTGAAACTTAACGCTCAGGTCTTCAAAGCGGCTTCCCAAGGGGTCGAGCAACTGAGTTTCATCAATTAATACATTACTCGCCGTCAAAAACACCACGGGTTCGTTCCCTTCAAATGCCTGACCGTTTTCATCCGTAAATTGGAGTGAAACTTCTTGGATAATTGGGGCACTGTTAGGGTTGTTTTCTGCGGGAGCAGGCATATTTAAGGATGCAGAAAAACTGGCGAGACCCTCAGTCGAGCGTTGGACACCGAGGGAGGTGACGATGGGGAGTCCGACGGTGGGGACGGCAACAATATTGACGGAGGAAATAT